>NZ_NCJB01000215.1:0-4114 GCF_002282275.1 Polynucleobacter sp. 39-46-10
GAATGGCTACCACTCAGTTTCAGCAAAAGGCTTTCAGTCTCCTGGCGTAGTAGTGAGCTATACCAAGGACCCTGATATTCAGTCTGGTAAGAAGTTTATTGCTCTGGGTTTACAAACTGCTGCTGGCGTGCCACTGCAGTGTGATGAGCGTCCAGACTCCCGCACTTTCCGAATTGGTTTATTTGGCCTAGAAAAATTGGCACATATTGATCGCACAGTTGGTCATCTTGCTGCTGCTCTAGAAAAAATTACTGAGACTGAAGCACAGCCAGCTTAAGTAACAAAGATTCAACCCGAAAGGCCGTCTTAGGACGGCTTTTTCATTACGTCTAAAGCTAGAGGGTTGGGTGTCGCTTCGCCTACCTTTGTCAGTACATTGGTGTCTAGATGATGAAAGGCTTCGGTTTGGCCTTTGATCATCATCACTGTATCTTGCTCATAAGACCAAGCGCCATCTTCCAAGATGGTCACCATGATGCGGTACTCAATTGTTTTGAAGGCATAGTCTAGAAAAGGACTTGATGAGATACCAGCAGTTGGATCATCAATTTTGGCTACACACTCAAACTGAGTTGCATTGGCGGAAGCTTTTCCTGTTGCCATAGTGACCATGCCTCGTGGGATGGTAAGGGTGTGAACGATCAGCCCGGTTGCGGGCTCCCAAAGCCAATACCCAACTTGATCATGATAAGTCTTTACTTGGTCTGGTTTGGTAATGTGAAGGTGATAGCGCAATCCATAAAACAGCTGCGGCCCATTGGTTTGCGGATCAATTGGCTGCATCTCAATACGTTCGGTATAGACCTGCTTCTTTGGTCCCTCAGCTTTTGGTTTGATATCCAATCCTCGTTGGCCTTCCCAGATGCCAGCAAGGCGGGTGAGGGGGCCTAAGTTTTCCAGGGTATTGACTGAGTATCCCTGCGGTTCTGTGTAAATATCAGATGGAAAAGAGTTCATGGGCAGGTCCTGGGTAAATGAGGAATGAATGGTAAATAATTGAGTATTATCAAATTATCCACAAACATTTTGGAGTTTTAATGCCTGCCCGCTTTGTAAAACTGTTTTTTGCTACCCTCATTTCTGCCTCAATTGGTTTGTCACCTTTGAGCGTAATGGCGGCAGACCCAGTAACAGCCCCAGCGCCACTAGCTGCTCCTGCTGCAGCACCTGCTGCTCAAGCAGAGAAAGCTAGCAAGAAGGGTGCTAAGAAGTCCCTGAAAGATAAGAAAGCAGAGAAGAAGTCTAAGAAAAAATCGAAGAAAAAAGCAAAAGCAGCTCAACAACCAGCAACTCCTCAGCCTACTGCTCCTCAACAATAAATTCTCGGTTTTAACTCAGGGACTAATTGAGGGGGTCAGATCCCTCAAGGTCCAAAGGCTTTGTTGAGCTCGACTCTTTTTGCTTGCTAGTGCCATCGTTACGTACTAGCAACCACATTGCCCCCATCACCAAGCTCATCCCAATAATCTGAATCCAGGTAATCGGCTCGGAGAGTACAAGCCATCCCATAAAGAGTGTTGAGACAGGGCCGAGTATTCCGGCTTGAGCAACTAAGGGTGAGCCAATACGGTTGATTGCAATCATGATCAAGAGCATTGGAATGACTGTGCAAAGGCTTGCATTGAGAAGGCTGAGCCAATAGATCTGCTGCACTTGCGTAAATACAGCCGAAGGTTCGTAAATCAGAATCTGAATCACACTGAGAAGTGCAGAGGCAGAGCTGGCATAGACCACTAAGCGTACGCTACCCACGCGCTTCACCATTTCTCCAGAGCCAATCATGTAGATCGCATAGGAGCATGCACTTGCAAAGACCAGTAACATGCCGAGCACTGCCAAGGTGCCGGTGGAGCTGGCATCCTGGATAAATACCGCAATGACACCAAGATATCCAACAGCAAGCGCGTACCACTGCAAACGACTAATGGATTTATTGAGAACAAAATAAGAAATCAAGAGCACGATGGTTGGAGTGAGATACAGAACAATGCGTTCCAATCCAACGGAGATATATTGAAGACCCAGAAAGTCGAGATAGCTGGATAGAAAGTAACCCATGAATCCCAGAACAAATATCTTCACTTGATCTCGCCAAGTGAGGGGGCTCATGAACTGTTTACGTGAGTGCCACCAAAAAATCCCCCAGAAGAGAGGGAGAGCCATCAACATGCGTAAAGCAATCAAAGTTTCTGCATTTGCACCGTAGCTAAAGGCGAGCTTAATGAGAATCGCTTTTCCGGAAAAAAGTACAGAACCTAGGCCGGCCATTAAGAGGCCGTAAATGTAACGACGGTGATGAAGGGTTTCGCTAGCGGATGGCATGCAGTTTTATAACAGTTTATTGAGCAAGCTCCGCATCTCCAAAATAACCTCTGTTGGAGTAAGTCCAATAGGACCAATTTGCTTGGCCACCAAGCTATCTGCTGCAGATGCATGAAGCTGAACCCCAATACAGCTCGCTTCCCATAAATTGAGATTATGGCGAAGGCCTTGAGCGGCAATAGCAGCAATGCTACCCGTTAATACATCCCCCATGCCGCCGACAGCCATTCCAGAATTTCCTTGTTGGCACTGCATAGCTGCATTAAGAGGTGAGGCTATCAGTGTATGTTGACCCTTGAGTACAACGATGGAGTTGGTGAGTCTGATGAGGTCTGATAATGCGGCCAAACGATTTGCTTGCACAACATCGCTTGTCGTATTGAGCAGGTGTGCAGCCTCTCCTGGGTGCGGGGTGAGAACACTCATGCCTGGATAGACTTGATTACGTTGCATGAGAAGATCTAAGTACTCAGGGGTATCGGCAATTAAATTGAGTGCATCGGCATCAATCACCACGGGCACATTTGGGTAGTGCAGTGCGGCAACCAACCAATCTCTTGCGAGCGCTGAAAAACCAAGGCCTGGGCCAATCGCAATGACATCGGGAGCAGTAGCTTCGAGTTGTTCTTGGGCATTAAAGCTCGCTAAGCGCACCATCAACTCTGCCTGTTCTGGCATTGCATGAGCAGCTGTTGGATCTAGCATCTCCAAAATGGTCCAGCCAGCTCCTAAGTGAAGTGCTGCGCTACCGGAGAGCAACAGTGCCCCAGCCATGCCGGGTGCGCCACCAACCATCAAGACTTTGCCAGCATTCCCTTTATGTTCTGAGGGTGCTCGCTTGAGTCGAGTAACAAGCTCGAGAGATCTCAGTTCGGAAGGAATGCTCATTTGAATAGTATCGCTCTTAAAGGTGGCTTAACAATCGATTTTATCGAGAGTATGCTTAAGTAATGAAAATACAATTTCTCGGTGCAGCGGGTGAGGTTACAGGCTCAAGACATTCTGTAGAGGCTACTGTTGGCGGACGTGAAGTCCGGTTCATTGTGGACTTTGGTATGTTCCAGGGTGGGCGCGAGGCCAGCTTTAAGAATCTGGAGCCTTTGCCGTTTTCTCCCAAAGAAATCGATTTTGTAGTGCTGACTCATGCGCATATTGACCATAGCGGCCTATTGCCAAGACTGTGTGCCCAAGGATTTTCTGGCCCGATCTACTGTACAGATGCCACCTATGAGTTACTCAAGATTTTGTTGCCAGATAGTGCTCACCTTCAGCGCTCTGATGTCGAGCGGGCAGAGCGTAGGCAAAAAGCGGGTAAGTGGCGTGGGGACTTACCGGTAGCGCTGTACTCAATGGAAGAGGCTGATCTTGCGCTCGGGCAATGTGAAGTGTTGTCTTACGGAGAACATGTCGAGCTTTGTAAGGGAATTCATTTAGAGTTTCTAAATGCGGGACATATTCTGGGATCGGCGATTGCTGTAATCGACATTACCGAGGATCATGCCCAGAAAAAGCGCTGTGTGTTTTCTGGGGATATTGGGATGAAGGGTAAGTTATTGATGCCCGATCCCGCCAGAATTGCTCAAGCCGATGTAGTAGTGGTGGAGTCAACTTATGGTGACCGCTTGCATAAAACTTTATCTGATACAGAGTCTGAATTAATTGAAGTGGTCACCAGCACTCTGAGTGCCCATGGAAATATTATTATTCCCGCCTTTGCAGTAGGTCGTACACAGGAGATGCTGTTTCTATTGATTGATCTAGTAAGGCGCAATTTATTGCCCCATCTCAGCAT
>NZ_NCJB01000216.1:0-4109 GCF_002282275.1 Polynucleobacter sp. 39-46-10
GGTTCGGTGGGGGCGATTTATCGTCAGTTTTCGGTCACTTTGGTTATTACGATTGCTTTCTCGGCTTTCTTTGCCTTGTCGCTGACGCCTGCCTTAACGACGACCCTATTGCGTCAGTCGGATATGCAGCATCATAAAGGCTTCTTAGGTTGGTTTAACGACAAGTTTGCCAGTTTCACCAACGGTTACACCCGCTGGATTGGCGCTTTCTTAGCGCGTCCGATTCGTTTGGGCATTATCTACGCGGTGATTGTTGGTGTTACCGCCTTTATGTACCTGAAATTACCCAATGGTTTCTTACCAGAGGAAGATCAAGGTTACTTAATTAACCTGATTCAGCTGCCTTCAGGGGCAACGCAAGAACGCACACTGGAAGTGCTTGCTGAGTTAGAGAAATTCTACATGGCACAGCCAGAAGTGTCGAAAGTGGTGGCTGTTGCTGGTTTTAGCTTCTTGGGTAAGGGTCAGGATGCCGGTATTGCCTTTGTCCGTTTGAAAGAATGGGATGAGCGTATGGCAGCAGGCAGTGATTCGAAGAGTATTGCCATGCGTGCCAATATGGCCTTTTTCAAAATCAAGTCGGCGATGATGTTCGCCATTAATCCGCCACCGATTCCCGAATTGGCCGCGGTAGGTGGGTTCGATTTCCGCTTGATGGATATTGGTGCTGCAGGTCGAGATAAACTGCTGGAAGCTCGCAATATGGTGTTGGGTATGGCCAGTCAAAATCCAGCATTGGCAGGTGTGCGCCCTGAAAGTAAAGAGTTTGCCAGCCAGCTTTATTTCGACATCAATCGGGTTAAGGCACAAGCCTTGAGCATTGACATTGCCGAGGTGAACAGCGTGCTACAAGTGGGATTAGGTTCGGCTTATGTCAACGACTTCATTCGTGATGGTCGCGTGTTGCGTGTGCAAATGCGTGTCAATGCCGAAACGCTGGCCACGCCCGATAGCATTCTGGCCTTGCGCGTTAAAAATCGTAAAGGGGAACTGATACCTTTGTCGGAATTTGTCACACCCAGTTGGGTGGTGGGTGCGCCCAAACTAGACCGTTATAACGGTGTACCCTCGATGAAGATTGCCGGTAATCCTGCACCCGGTTATACCACCGGCGACGCCATGATGACCATGCAGGCTTTGGCGTCTAACTTGCCGCCGGGTATTGGTTTCGATTGGTCGGGTACCTCTTATGAGGAGCGCTTGTCGGCATCGCAGGCAGGCTTGTTGTTTGCCTTGTCGATTTTAGTGGTGTTCTTGGTCTTAGCCGCTTTGTATGAAAGCTGGTCAGTACCTTTTGCCATTTTGTTGGTCGTGCCTTTAGGTCTGTTTGGTCAGATTTTAGCGGTACTCTGGGTGGGTATGCCGAATGACATTTACTTTAAGGTGGGTATGGTGGTGATTATTGGTTTGGCGGCGAAAAATGCCATTCTGATTGTTGAATTCTCGCGACAGTTGGAGTTGGAAGGTAAGGAGTTGGTCGCATCCATTGTCGAAGCCGCCCGCTTGCGTCTGCGCCCGATTATCATGACCTCGATTGCCTTTATTGCTGGTGTCTTACCCTTGGCCTTATCGACGGGGGCAGGCGCGGCCAGTCGTAATGCCATTGGTACCGGTGTCGCTGGTGGTATGTTGTCGGCGACCTTCTTGGCGATTTTGTTGGTGCCTGTGTTATATCTCATCATTCGTAAGCTATTCCCCGGTGGCAAGCCGATCGATCATGAGAAGGAGTTGAGTCATGGTTAAGTTAGGGTTTTATGCGCCGTTCATTCATGCTAGTGTTGATGGGGCAAACACACCCGCTCACCTCGGTTTTCCACTATGGGTGCCCCAGTCAGCTTCGCCGACTGACCCAGCGGGAAAAATAGGTTCGCTTCGTGGTTTGCGCCCATCCTTTAGCCGTGTGCTCTTGCCTGCTATGCTATTAGCTGCGGGTTTATCGGGCTGTGCGCCTATGCAATCGGTAGAAACGGCCAAAGTCGATGCGGCAGTTGTGCCAGCTAGCAATAAAATGCAGGTTACCTTACCCGATTGGCAGTCGTTTTTTCCCGACCCGCAACTTAAAGCGCTCATCAGCGCAGCCTTGGAGAATAATCGCGATTTACGTCTTGCCGCCGCGCGTGTCAGTGAAACACGGGCGCAATATGGTATTGTGCGCGCCGATCGTTTTCCCAGCGTCGATTTAGTCGTTGGTGGTACACGTAGCAGCACACCAGGCACGGTTTCTCCTTCGGGTAAACGCTTCGACCTGACTAAGGGTGAAGTGGGTTTTAGCTTACCCAGTTACGAGTTGGACTTGTGGGGTCGCATTGCCAGCCTAAACGAAGCGGCGTTAGCCACTTTCCTCGCCAGTGAAGCCAATGCCAAAGCCGTGCAACTCGCCTTATTGGGCGATATCGCTGGCAACTACTACCAACTACTAGAGTTAGAAGATCGAGCCAAGCTGTTAGCAGCGATGAAGGATAACCGTGCTGAATGGCTGTCTCTAGTCGAAAAGCGCGTTGAAGTCGGATTGGCCAACGATGCCGAACGTTTGCAAGCGCAAGCGGTGGTCGATGGGTTGGTGCGCGATTTAGCCGAACTGAAACGTCAACACAGCTTGGTACAAAATGGCTTGTCGGTACTCTTGGGCGTTCCCTTGAACAGTCTGAAACTGCCCGATGCCTTATCATTACGTCAGCAAGCCGATACCAGTGCCTTGCGTACTGATACGCCCTCGTTGCGCCTATTGCAACGTCCCGATGTGCAAGCAGCAGAGTTGCGATTGAAAGCATCTAATGCCAATATCGAAGCAGCTCGCGCGGCTTTCTTCCCACGCATTAGCTTGACTGCCAATTATGGCACGGCCAGTAATGAGCTGAATGGACTCTTCGCCAATAACAGCGAAAGCTGGAGTTTTGTACCACAAATTACCTTGCCGATTTTCAATGTCGGTCGTACGCAAGCGACCCTAGATGTTGCTGCCGCGCGTCAGTTACAAGCGGTGGCCGATTACGAAAAAACCCTGCAAAACGCTTTTCGTGAAGTTGCCGATGCCTTGGTTAATCGCACGGGTTACGATGTGCAAATTGTCAGTCAACAAGCGGTGTTAAGCAGTCAGAAAGAACGCTTGCGTGTTGCTGAATTGCGTTATCAACGCGGTTTAGCCGGCTATATTGAGGTGTTAGACGCTCAACGCGACTACCAGACTGCCGAACAGCAATTAGTCAGTATCATTCGCGCGCAAAAAGTGGCCGAAGTGGCGGTGTTCAAAGCGCTGGGTGGTGGAGTCTAACCTATGTCAGTTATGATTGATGCATTTCCCGCAATTGCCCAACCCATCGTCGGTTATCACCGCGATGATGAGGGTGACTGGGTAGCCGAATTGGCCTGCGGGCACAATCAGCATGTACGCCATAACCCACCTTGGAACAATCGCCCTTGGACAGAAACGCAAGTCGGTCGCCAGTCGATGATTGGACAACAGCTGGGTTGTCGTAAGTGTGTGGCTGGCGCACCGAGGGATTGGGGGTAATGACTCTGACAAGAGTGGTGTTGTTTACCTATTGGTTGTTGAAAGGATGAGTATGTCGATTAATTTAATGATCCTGATTGGCGTTGGTATCCTTGTTTTATGGTTCACGACTCATCGTGTGATGCAAGCTAACGGTGAGGCAGACAAGCAGACTAGTGCATTTTCATCGCTCAAGCGACTAGCAGTCGTTTTCCTGATACTGATTTCGCTAGTGGGCATACCGTTACTTATTGGTTTAGCCGTCTGGTTTAGCCTTGGCTTCTTCTTGCCTGATCTTTCCGACGAATGGCGTAGGGAATTGTCTGTTGCTGCAGCCATGGTTGGGTGGTTGATTCTTTTCACTGCTCCGTTGAAACGATTGTCGAAAGACAAGAAAGAGTGACGTAAGTGTGTCGTTAGCAACGCTGATTCAAATACTGAATTAGCTATGATGGTGGTTATTGCACCCTAACCCAAAACCAGACAATGCAGATTGAGTGGTGGTTTATTAAATGTTATCTGTCGGGTCTCAACTGGTTATAAACTTTTTTAACAAATAACTCAGGATGGGTTTTCTGCCATTCCTTAAGTTTAGCGACAGGGGTAACATGCCCAAGAT
>NZ_NCJB01000217.1:0-4108 GCF_002282275.1 Polynucleobacter sp. 39-46-10
AAAAAGATATCCTGATTGCGCCTTCTCACGACGCTTCTGATAAATTGTGCTGGGGATGGCAAAGAGAGCCCAGATCGCCAGGAAAGGATCGAGGAGATAGTCCCAGAGATTCGCTGACTCATGCCAATGGGCTGCCCAAGCAATGATTGCAACTGAAACTAGCCAAACACCCTTGGTCCATCCAGCCAGACCACAGAGAATGGCAAATAGCATGACAGCACCCAAGAATCCAATGGAGCCATAACCCCATATATAGGGATCGAACATTCCAAGGCCTAGCGCTAAGGGATAAAACACAATTGCAATGATTGCCAAGGGCACTTTAAATCCCAGCGGCGTTTTTTGCGCAGCAGGCAGTATGGAGCTCCACAACAAGAGCATCGTCACGATACTAAGCTCACCAGTAACGCCACGGACGTATGCCGACAATGGCAGTTCAAGCGACATTCCCAGCGGCCAGAAAAATAGATTGCCTAATAATAAAACGATCAGCACTCGAATTAACAATGGGATCTCTGTTGATGATAGTTTTTGCAGAAGAATCATCAACACTACCGCACAAGTAAGCGACATTTCAAGCAATGCAATGATTTGTAAATATGGCGCCATCATTGCGTATCCTTTTCTTTAAGACTGCTTACAGCGTATTTAAGCCAGACAGCCGGAAAGTACACATGCTTAATCTTTTGTCTATTCCAGGTATAGGCAAGATGGGCATCCTCACCATTAGCAGATATTAAGTACGGGTACGAGAATTCTCGATGCAAGTTATTGAGCAAAGTCTCATCGTCTTCGAGCACCTGAATAACTCGCCACTGAGTAGAGTTTGGCTCACACATCACCATTACCAATCGATAACGCGCTGCTTCAATATTATTCAGCACCATTAATTTTGTGCCATTAGCCAAAGTGAGTGCAGCAAGCGCAGAATTTGGATTGGGAATTTCGAGATCTTTTGTTACGGTCCAAGACTGTCCAGCATCTTTGGTTTCACTTGCGGGGATTTGCTTTGGCTGGGAGCTAGGTCGTGTTTGACGGAAAAAAGCGCTTGCCTCTTGCGGCCCATCAGCAAAAATTACAGGCTGAATTGCACCCCTACCAGAGCTCATACGTCGTTTATCAATAACCTGACTGACCTCGATTCTGAGGAACTCCCCAAAGCGACCAATCCATTCATGATAAGCAGGCAAACCCAAACGTCCATCTGTAAATGTGACAGCCGGGGACTTCACCAAGGTGCTCAGATTAATTAAGGGCGAGCTAATCAAGCGCTGAGGCCGACCCCAAGTCAAACCCTCATCATCCGAGATCACTGAAGAGATTGAACTGCCTGCCCAACCTCCAATCGATACGGTGACAAAAAATAACTGCATGCGACCATCGGCCATTCTTGCTGGAACGGGATTACCTAATTTAGCAATGTAACGGGACAGACCCTTTTCTGCACTAACTCGATCCATCACAACAGTTGGAGCACTCCACCTGGCTGCCTGAGGATCAAACACAGATGTATTAATCACCACATCTGGTGCACCCTCACGACTCCCTGCAAACCAGAATGCCCGTATCGCACCATCCTTGAGTGCAATTAAAGAGGCAGCATGTACTGAGGGAGCTCCGGTATCTGGCAACCAATCGATCCTGAGGCTTGGTTGCGCAATCTTTGGTGACGCAATATTTTTAATATTCTTAGCCGACTTTGTGTCCTCGATTGCCTGAGGAACATCGTCTGCTTGCTGCGCAGCGTTAACTGGGTACTCAACTGCAAATGGAGCCCATATTGGACGACTATCAATATGCAGATAGCCCAGCACTGAGGCAAGCAATAAAAAACAAAAAGCAATCACACGACTCATCGACAAGCGTCCTTACCCACCAATGGCAAGGTCATCGTTGTAGGTGTAGAAATTAAATATTCATTCACAAATAGATGTTCCCCAATATGACCTCTTAGTATCGCTTGAATCTCAGCATCAGAATGACGAGCCCGCATCTCCATACGCTTGCCTACGATCTCGCAAGATGCGCATAGCGCTGGCTCTACGCCAATAGCAGACTGGACGGCAACTAATGGATAAGTAGAAGTTAGCAAATCAATCTGGGTAGCATCCTTTGCCAAATAGCCATGCAATGTTGCACCAGGCAATAAGAGTCGATACTCCTCATCTTTAGCGCGATAGTCACAAGGCACCCAAAGATCTTTTCCAGCAACATCTTCAATCGTGGATTGAGAATATCGACCTAAAGTACCCTCTAGAGGTGACAGACTGGTAGTGAGTGCGCAGTAGCAAAGAAAGCATCCCGCCAAAGCAATAACCTTACTGCGATCCCGATTAAATATACCTAGCAAGACTAAGGCAATCGAAGTCCCCATAAATCCCCAATGCCATAGGGAGTAATTCCAGATGCCAGGCTGCCCCAAGAAATTCGATAGCTGCAAGTTTCCGCCAACCCAAGAGAGCGCAGAAAGCAAGATCAACTGTAAAAGCAATGCAATCCGAAATCCCCACAAAGGCAATCTCTCCCAGTAGATTGCGATTAGGACAGCAAATGCGGGCATCACTGGCAGCAAATATCGACCAGAGCGCTGACTTGGCAAACTGAACACAATAAAAAATGCCAACACCAAGAGTAGTAATAAGCTTTCTTCAAGTGATAAAAATCGACGTTCCCGCCAACATTGGAGCAAAGCAGAAATCAACACAAAGGTGAAAAGACCGGCATTTGCTAGAGTCGTTAAGGCCAGCATCCAAATACTATCCCCTCCACGCACTAAATCAAGCAGGTAATGTGAGCTCCGCGCCTCGAACTTGCCAGCGTTCTCGCCCAGAACAAACTCTTTCCAAACTGCCTCTGGAAAAGGGTCCAGCACAAACCAGAGCGCGAATACACCCAGAGCAAGAAGAGTAATCAAAATGACTTTATATAAGTCTTTTAATAAGACTTTTGGAATACTCCACTCGCGCCAGCGCCAGTAAAAAAGACCTAAGGCAAACGCAGCTGGAACAATGTAAGCAAAGGACTTTGACAATAAGGCCATACCAAATGAGGCACCCGCCAACAGCGGAAATAAGATCTTAGATTCAAAAGCAGCTCTACCCCAATAGAGCAGCGCAAAGAATGGCAAGCTCAACCAAAATACTTCCGGGGGATCAGTGAGAAATGGGCGACCATAGCGATAGCTTGCAAAAAAAGAAAGCCACACTAATGCTGCCAGCAAGCCGGTCTGCTTTTTTCCACTAAAGCGAGCGACTGCCAAAAATAAGAAAAATGCTGTTAAGCCGGTATATAGAACGCTGGGCCAACGCAGCGCAAAAAGACTCCAATCGCTACCCCAAGCAGTGCTGGCGATACCCTCCCAAAATACCAGGGGTGGCTTAGTATTTTTAATGCCATCCATCTCAGATTGAAGGGGCAACCAAGCGCCAGCATCCGCAGTCATCCGTACGATGTGCATATAGGGGTATTCATCCCCATTCTTTGGGGCAAAGCGACTATCTAAAGCATATAAATACGTAAAGATACCCAATAAGAGAATCGCTATCGCGCTACGGTAGGAAAAAGAGCCTCGCATAACGATAGTTTATAGGTCCTTAGTAATCACCCTTAAAACACGCGTCCAAGCCTCACTGATTGATATAAGCAAATCACCAAACAATCTAAGTACAAACACTTATCCTTCTTTTATCTGATTAATATACAGTCTATAACGATGTAGAACCCTAAAACAGTTGCATGCTTGATGGAGAAGATTCCTATGCGAATGAACTACTTAAAACCGATTCTTATGGCGAGCGCCTTTATTGGCATCAGCCAGTTGAGCGCCGTTTCTTTTGCGCAAAACGCAGATGCCACCAAACTCTATAACCGGAGCCTTGCTGCAACTTGTGCCAACTGTCATGGCACTGATGGCAAAGGAGTTCCTGAGGGTGGTATGCCACTTATTAACAATCTTTCCAGCCAAGAGATGCTGAAAAAACTCATGGATTACAAATCTGGCGCACTCGAAGGAACCATCATGCCCCAGTTAGCTAAAGGCTACACAGATGAACAACTTAAAACTATTGCCAATCAACTTGGCAAAAAACAATAAGGAGGCAGCATGGAT
>NZ_NCJB01000218.1:0-4090 GCF_002282275.1 Polynucleobacter sp. 39-46-10
AACCCTAAAGATACAGCTGATAACTTGAAAAAAAGCGGTGCGTTTATTCCTGGTATTCGCCCAGGTGATCAAACAGCAAAATATATTGATCGTATTATGGGTAGATTGACTTTGGTTGGTGCGGCTTATATCACCTTGGTTTGTTTATTACCTGAGTTTTTGATTTTGAAATTTAATACACCATTTTACTTTGGTGGTACTTCTTTGCTGATTATTGTAGTTGTCACTATGGACTTTATGACGCAAGTGCAATCCCATCTGATGTCGCATCAATACGAGGGGTTGCTTAGAAAAGCTAATTTTAAAGGTAATGCGCTAGGGCGCTAATTAGTTTTAAGAATGGCTAAGGAAGATAGAATTGAAATGCAAGGTGAGATTCTAGAGAATCTCCCCAATGCGACCTTTAGAGTAAAGTTAGAAAATGGCCATGTGGTGCTAGGCTATATTTCTGGGAAAATGCGTATGCATTACATTCGTATTTTACCTGGTGATAAAGTCACCGTTGAGATGACACCGTATGATTTATCTCGTGCAAGAATTACTTTCCGCGCGAAATAAACTATTAAGTGTTTTGCATACAGTTTTAGAAGTATTGGAGTGAAATATGAGAGTTCGTGCATCAGTAAAGGCTTTATGCCGTAATTGTAAAGTTGTGCGTCGTCGTGGTGTTGTGCGTATTATTTGTACAGATCCACGTCATAAACAACGTCAAGGTTAATTGATTCATTTAATTAACCCAAATTGGTAATAGCTTAGGCTAGATACTAATTTAAGTTGGTCAATAATTATATTGATCAGAAGATTAGCTAATTGATAAAAAATGGTTTTCCTGTTAGAATTGCCGGCTTTTTTGAAGCAAGCAATTTTGGTAAGCCTAATTTGGAGTAAAGTATGGCGCGTATTGCAGGGGTAAATATCCCGAATAATAAACACACGGAAATTGCATTAACTGCGATTTACGGTATTGGTCGTAATACAGCACAAAAAATCTGTGCAGCAGCTGGTGTATTGCCTACTGCAAAAATCAAAGATTTGAACGACGCAGACGTTGAAAAATTGCGTGACGAAGTAGGTAAATTCAAAGTTGAAGGTGACCTGCGTCGTGAAGTTTCAATGAACATCAAACGCTTGATGGATTTGGGATGCTATCGTGGCATTCGTCACCGTCGCGGTCTGCCTGTGCGTGGTCAACGTACGAAAACAAATGCCCGTACACGTAAGGGTCCAGTTAAAGCGATTAAACAATCTAAATAAGTTCTTAGGCTTAAGATTGTTTAAAAAATTTTTGTAAGATTTATCGGTAAGGAAAATGCAACATGGCAAAAGCTAATGTACGCGTAAGAAAGAAAGTTAAAAAGAATATTGCAGAGGGCATTGCTCACGTGCATGCATCTTTTAACAATACCATCATCACCATTACAGACCGTCAAGGCAATGCTTTGTCTTGGGCGACTTCAGGTGGCCAAGGTTTTAAAGGTTCACGTAAAAGTACTCCTTTTGCTGCGCAAGTTGCTGCAGAAGTTGCTGGTAAATCAGCACAAGAGAGCGGTGTAAAGAATTTAGAAGTGCGTATTAAAGGCCCAGGTCCAGGTCGTGAATCTGCAGTACGCGCACTTAATGCAGCTGGTTTTAAAATTACCAGCATTACTGATGTGACGCCAGTGCCGCACAACGGTTGCCGTCCACCTAAAAAACGTCGCATCTAAGCGAAAAAGATTACTGGAGAACTATCTTGGCTAGAAATTTAGATCCTAAATGCCGTCAGTGCCGTCGTGAAGGCGAAAAATTGTTTTTGAAAGCAGAAAAATGCTTCACAGACAAATGTGCT
Organism: Polynucleobacter sp. 39-46-10; assembly: GCF_002282275.1. Classification (NCBI taxonomy): domain Bacteria; kingdom Pseudomonadati; phylum Pseudomonadota; class Betaproteobacteria; order Burkholderiales; family Burkholderiaceae; genus Polynucleobacter; species Polynucleobacter sp. 39-46-10. The sequence continues at coordinate 1,829 of NZ_NCJB01000218.1, forward strand.
ATTGAAAAACGTAACTTCCCACCTGGTCAACATGGCCAACGTAGAAATCAACGTCTTTCTGATTACGGCGTTCAATTACGTGAGAAACAAAAAGTTCGTCGTATCTACGGTGTACTTGAAGCTCAGTTCCGTAGCTACTACGCTGAAGCTGACCGTAAAAAAGGTATTACTGGTGAAAACTTACTCCAATTGCTTGAGTGCCGTTTAGATAACGTTACTTACAGAATGGGTTTGGGCGGTTCACGTACAGAAGCGCGTCAAATTGTTCGTCATAACAGCATTTTGGTAAATGGTAAACGTGTCAACATTCCTTCATATCAAGTAAAAGCTGGTGATGTAATCAGTGTTGCTGAAGCTTCAAAAACACAATTGCGTATTAAAGGCGCATTGGAAGCTGCTGAACAACGTGGTTTCCCAGAATGGTTAGAAGTTGATGTGAAAGCTCTGAAAGGTACTTTCAAAGCTAAACCACAGCGTGATGAGTTGCCACCAACAATCAATGAATCATTGGTAGTTGAGCTTTACTCTAAGTAATTAAGATTTAAATCGCATAGTTAGCAAATCATTATGGTTTGCTAACTTAGCTTTTATAGAGCTACGTTCTATAAATAATTAAAAAATTAAAGGTATAACTATGCAAAACAGTCCTACCGAGTATTTAAAACCACGTGTAGTAGATGTTGAGGTTTTGTCTCCACTACGCGCACGTGTAACGCTTGAACCTATGGAGCGTGGTTTTGGTTACACTCTGGGTAATGCATTACGTCGTGTTTTACTTTCATCTATTCCTGGCTTCGCAATTACAGAAGTTAAAATTGATGGTGTTGTACATGAGTATTCAACTTTAGATGGTGTGCAAGAAGATGTTGTTGATATCTTATTGAACCTTAAAGGTGTTGCGTTAAAATTAAATGCAAAATCAGAAACAATCCTGACGCTGAATAAATCAGTTGAAGGTGTTGTGACTGCAGGTGACTTCGAAACAGGTCATGATGCTGAAATCGTAAATCCTAATCATGTAATCGCCCATCTTACTAAGGGTGGTAAGTTGAATTTGGAAGTTAAAGTTGAAATGGGTCGTGGTTATCAACCTGTGCCTGTGCGTCAAAAAGCGAATGATGAAGACCGTGTATTAGGCTTTATCATGGTTGATGCATCATTTAGCCCAATTAACAAGGTTAGCTACTATGTTGATAGTGCGCGTGTTGAACAACGCACTGACTTAGACAAGTTGGTAATGGATGTTGAAACAAACGGTGTAATTGAACCTGAGCAGGCAATTCGCGACGCGGCACGTATTCTGATGGGTCAACTGTCAGTGTTTGCTGATCTTGAAGGTGCGCCTAGTGAAGTTGAAGTTAAATCAGCTCCACAAGTTGACCCAGTTCTATTGCGTCCAGTCGATGATTTAGAGCTAACTGTACGTTCAGCAAACTGCTTAAAAGCAGAAAATATATTCTACATTGGTGATTTGATTCAACGTACTGAGAATGAGCTTTTAAAAGCACCTAACCTCGGTCGTAAATCACTGAATGAGATTAAAGATGTTCTGGCAACTCGTGGCTTAACATTAGGCATGAAGCTAGAGAATTGGCCACCAGTTGGTTTGGAAAAAGCTTAATTAAGCTTGATATTGAAGTTATAGATACCTTAAGGAATTACTATGCGTCACGGTAATAGCAATCGTAAATTAAATCGTACTAGCAGCCATCGTGCAGCGATGTTCCGTAACATGACAGCGTCATTGTTGCGCCATGAAATCATTAAAACTACTTTGCCAAAAGCAAAAGAGTTGCGTAAATTCGCAGAGCCTTTAATCACTTTAGGTAAAACTGCAACTTTGGCAAACCGTCGTTTGGCATTTGATCGCTTACGTGACCGTGACATTGTTGGTAAATTGTTTGGTGAACTCGGCCCACGCTACAATGCACGTAATGGTGGTTATTTGCGCATTTTGAAATGTGGTTTCCGTAACGGTGATAATGCACCTATGGCATTAGTTGAGTTAGTGGATCGTCCTGACACATCAGCTGAAGCTGTTGTAGCTGAGTAATAGTTACTTAGGTTACAAAAAAGGCCAGCTATATGCTGGCCTTTTGATTTTTAAACAAGCTTTATGCATGATTGATTGTGTGTAGATTTGAAGATATAAACTCGATGAGGTCTAGTCTGTTAAATGGCCAATTTAACTCTGAACCATTATCACAATGTTTAACAACGGGAATGCTTTTCCCATACCTTTCCATCAAGGTATCATCTGCT
>NZ_NCJB01000219.1:0-4089 GCF_002282275.1 Polynucleobacter sp. 39-46-10
CTGCAAACACCTGCCCCGGTGATGGAATTGGTAGACGTGCCGGACTCAAAATCCGGTGCCGCAAGGCGTGGCGGTTCAAGTCCGCCCCGGGGCACCATCCCCCTTCTTATTTTTAGCCCTGATCAATTAGGTTCACGGGTAGCCTTTGCTATGATTATTGGCAATAAAAGCTTCTAGCAAGCATCAAAAATAAACTAAACGAGACCAAATCATGAAAAAAGTAGGATTAATCGGGCTGGGCGCCATGGGCTCCGGTATGGCCTCATCTCTCCGACGAGCGGGTTTTGATCTGTATGTATTTGATGTACGTTTAGATCATGCCCGTCAATTTTGTGAGGCTGGTGGTACGGTCTGTAAGTCAATCGAAGAGTTAGGTTCAATCTGTGAGGTAGTTATCTCAGTCGTAGTGAATGCTGCACAGACTGAAGAGGTTTTGTTTGGCTCACCAAGTAGTCCTGGCTTAGTAGATTCATTAAAGCCCCAGAGTGTTTTCGTGATGTGCTCCACTGTCGATCCTAATATTTCGATTTCATTTGAGTCACGTCTTGCTGAAAAAGATATTCTTTATGTAGATGCCCCTATATCGGGTGGAGCTGCTAAAGCTGCCTCTGGTGAAATGACCATGATGACCTCAGCCTGCGCTGCCGCATATGAAAAGGTGAATCCCATTCTTGATGCGATGTCAGGAACTGTTTATCGCTTAGGCGATAAGGCGGGTATCGGCAGTAAAGTGAAGGTCATTAATCAGCTACTTGCTGGTGTGCATATTGCCGCTGCTGCAGAAGCAATGGCGCTCGGTTTGAGGGAGGGTGTAGATGCAAATGCACTCTACGAAGTGATTACCCATAGTGCTGGTAATAGCTGGATGTTTGAGAACCGCATGGCACATGTACTTGCAGCTAATTATGAGCCTTTATCTGCAGTAGATATATTCGTGAAGGACTTGGGAATAGTTTTAGATATGGCCCGAGCGAGTAAGTTTCCATTACCCCTCTCATCCACTGCACATCAAATGTTTATGCAAGCATCGACTGCTGGTTTTGCTAAGGAAGACGATAGCGCTGTCATTAAAATCTTCCCGGGTATCGAGTTACCGAAAGCAGTCAAGTGAGTATTCTTTTAGGTTGTATTGCAGATGACTTTACAGGCGCTACTGACCTGGCGAATAACCTGGTGCGCAATGGCATGCGCGTTGCGCAAACTATTGGTATCCCACAGCAAGTATTGAATGCTGAGTTAGATGCTGTCGTAGTAGCACTGAAGTCCAGAAATATTGAGCCTGAGGCTGCAATAGCGCAGTCATTAGAGGCTTTAGAGTATCTTCTCGCGCAAGGTGCGCAACAGATCTTCTTTAAATATTGCTCTACCTTTGACAGCACCCCTAAAGGGAATATTGGCCCGGTTACAGAGGCGCTGATGGCAGCCTTGGGGGCTGACTTTACTATTGCAACCCCCGCTTTTCCGGATAATGGGCGGAGTGTATTTAAGGGATATTTATTTGTCGGCGATCAATTGTTAAGCGAGTCTGGGATGCGTGATCACCCCTTAACCCCAATGACTGATGCAAATCTTGTGAGAGTAATGCAGGCTCAATGCCAAAATCAGGTGGGATTGATTGAGTACCAAACTATTCTTGCCGGTGCTGATGCAATCTCTTCGAGAATTGCCGACTTAAAAGCATCCAATACAAAAATTGCCATTGTTGATGCAGTGACTAATGATGACTTGTATCGTATCGCACCAGCATTAAAAGATCTCCCCCTGATTACTGGAGGCTCCGGTATTGCTATTGGACTGCCTTCTAACTTTGGTCTGCAAGCGCATCCAACGTCTAGCAAGCTTCCACTTGCTAGCGGATATCGCGCCATTGTTTCGGGCAGTTGTTCGCAGGCCACTAACCTCCAGGTTGAGTGCTTTAAAAGTTTAGGTGGTGAAATGTATGCGGTGAATCCACTTGAATTAAATGAGAAATCTACAGAGCAAATGTTGCAGGAGATCTTAACTTGGGCAGAACCTCGACTCTCACATGGCTCAGTCTTGATTTACTCATCAGCAAGCCCTGATCAGGTGAAAGAAGTGCAATCACAGCTTGGTGTTCAGGCTGCTGGTAACACAATTGAAAACCTTTTAGGCTCGGTTGCCAAAGGCCTTGTTGCTCTTGGAGTTGGGCAGCTATTGGTAGCTGGCGGAGAGACCTCCGGTGCATGCGTGAAAGCTTTGGGTATTGATCAAATGCAGATTGGTCAGCAAATTGACCCAGGCGTACCTTGGTGTTTTGCAAAGGTTCAGAACAAGCCTCTACATCTTGCGTTAAAGTCTGGGAACTTTGGCGCAGCAGATTTTTTTACAAGTGCCTTCTCAAAACTGTGAGCAAAAAGATGAATGAGCAATTAGCAAGAGAAGAGATTTGCCGGATTGGAAAAAGTTTGTTTGATCGATCCTATGTCCATGCAACTGCGGGCAATATTAGCGTTCGTATTGAGGATGGTTTTTTAATTACACCCACAGATGCCTGTCTCGGATTCCTTTATCCTGATCGATTGGCTAAGATTGACATTCATGGTCAGCAACTTAGCGGTGATAAAGCTAGTAAAACAATGGCATTGCATGCTGCCATTTACAATAAAGCAAGACAATTTGATCAAGATACCTCTTGCATTATTCATACTCACAGCACTCACTGCGTAGCCTTGAATCTGGAATCCAATCCATTTACGGGCGATGGAGTTTTGCCTGAATTATTACCTGCAATCACGCCATATTTTGTGATGAAGGTTGGTCATGTCCCAACAATTCCCTATGCAAGCCCTGGCTCTGTAAAAACTATTGGATTTGTAGAGAAGGCAATCGAAGCTTATGGAAGGGCAGGAATACCTTTGCGAGCTTGCATGCTGTCACGCCTAGGGCCATATGTTTGGAACAGCTCACCCAGTTCAGCAATGGCTACCATAGAGGAGTTGGAAGAAACGGCAAAACTGTTTTACCTCAAAAATGCGCCGATCAATCCGCTTACGGATGTACAGTTAAATGAGCTGCGGACTGCATTTGCAGTCCGCTGGTAGTTACTGAGCGTAAATTGAATTAATCTAATTCGATTTTGGCGTAATCAACTACCTTTTTCCACCTTTGTGCATCGGCCTTAATAAATTCAGCTGACTTGCTTGCATTCATAAAATCTACAGTAGCACCGAGTTTAGTGAGTGAGTCAGCCACTTCCTTTTGAGACACTGTCTTTTGAATACTGTTTTGTAATTTCAAAGCAATATCTGCTGGTAAACCTTTTGGTGCAGCAATACCGAAATAAGCTGTAACCTGAAAGTTCGGAAAGCCCGCTTCTTGCATTGTTGGGACCTGGGGAAGCGCAGGATTTCTAGTGGTGCTGGTAACAGCAAGCGCTTTCAACTTGCCGCTTTTAATTAAGCCAAGCGCAGAGGGAAGGTTGTCAAACATAAAATCGATATCTTTAGATACTAGAGCTACATTCGCTAAGGATGAACCTCTGTAGGGAATGTGAACTACAAAAATGCCGGCTTGACTTTTCAGCATCTCGGCGCTGAGGTTCAGTGAGGTGCCATTGCCGTTAGAGCCATAATTCATCTTACCTGGAGACTGTTTTGCGCGTTTTACTAATTCAGCTACTGAATTAATTCCGGAGTCAGGATTTACTAAAAGCACATTCGGCAACTGCCCAAAAATAGCAATCGGTTCAATGCTGCTGGGGCTGTAAGGCAGTGTTTTATAAATTGCTGGACTAATAGAGAGTGGCGGGGATGCCATGAGAAGTGTGTATCCATCGGGACTTGCTTTTGCAACCTCTGCGGCACCCAGATTGCCGCCTGCGCCAGGCTTGTTTTCTACAACAATAGCTTGCCCAAGATCTGTTGAAAGCGCTGGAGTAATGAGGCGGGCAACGTTATCGATCAGTCCGCCAGGAGGAAAAGGCACTACCAGCTTTACGGGCTTATTTGGATAAGGGGTTTGCGCAAATGCAAGGCCCGAGCTGGCCAGCATTACAAAAACTGCACATTGTTTAAATATGGATATCAGATGATTTTTCATAAAGGGTAAATTTTTTGTTGTAAGGAAATA
>NZ_NCJB01000220.1:0-4088 GCF_002282275.1 Polynucleobacter sp. 39-46-10
AACAGCAGCGCGCAACATATCGCCTGTCGAGATTTGTGGAATAGCAAATTTTTCGCAAATGAACTGAGCTTGTGTTCCTTTGCCAGCACCTGGTGCACCTAGCAGAATTAACCGCATTGTTTTCCCCTTAGAAGACCCTCATTGTCCCGTATTTTTTCGGGATCCTTTGTAACTAATTCCTAGGATTATCCCCGAGAAACCGCTGATAACTAGATTCTGGGCTAGTTGATCAAGATGCGGCGTACCCGCTCGAGGTCTTCGGCGGTATCAACGCCGGCTGGCGGGGCTTCACTAGCAGTGTAGACGGCAATACGATAGCCGTTCCAGAGGGCGCGAAGCTGCTCTAGGGCCTCTGCTTGCTCGGGTGGAGCGGGTTCAAGACGGGTGTAGGCCTGCAGAAAATCCGCCCGATAGGCATAGATGCCCAAATGGCGTAAATGGACCACATTGGAAGTTATTTCTGGGTCGCGCACAAACGGTATGGCGGATCTAGAGAAGTAGAGGGCCTCATTGGAACGATTAAGGACTACTTTGACCACGTTGGGATTATTAATCTCAGTGACATCTGCAATGGGCACTGCAACAGTCGAGATCGCGCAAGCAGCGTTGTCAGCCAGAGTTTGGGCAACCTGGTTAATGAGTTCTGGCGGAATGAGCGGCTCATCGCCTTGTACATTCACAATCAAAGTATCTGCTGGAAGTTTTAGTAATTGCGCAACCTCTGCAATGCGGTCTGTGCCAGTGGGGTGATCTGGGCTAGTTAACAAGCACTCAATGCGGTGTTCATCACACGCTGCCTGGATTTCTGGTGAGTCAGTCGCAACCACTACGCTTTGCGCATTGGATTGCTGCGCGCGCTCAGCCACGCGAATCACCATGGGCTTGCCACCAATATCAGCTAGCGGCTTACGCGGCAGGCGAGTAGAACCAAGTCTCGCAGGAATAACTACTAAGAATTCTGGAGGTTTGGATGTTGTATTGCTCATTAGATTACTTACGCTAAATCAGTGCTTAATTGATTTCATCAGCGGTAAGACTGCGGGCTTCGTCAACGAGCATGACAGGGATGTCATTTCGAATGGGGTAGGCCAAGCGATCTGCTTTGCAGATGAGTTCATGCTTTTCGGCATCTAAATGCAAAGTGCTTTTGCATAAAGGGCAAACCAAAATTTCTAATAAGCGCTTATCCATATTTGCTCTTTGCTATCTTTTATAAAGTGTAACGATTGGGATCGGGTCTTTGCAAAATTGATTGCAACCATTCTGCCAATGTATTGGGAATCTCTAAACTCATTGGAACTACCCAAATACGTTCATCCTGTATTGAGGTACATTTTACGGCATCCTTCTCTGTAATCAGGATGCACTCAGCATTGATAGCAGAGAAAAACGCTGGAGTGTAGGTGGCGTGATCTGCCAAGCCAATACATTTACCTGCAATACCCTGCTTTAGCAAATCATCAAAAAAGCGTTGTGGATTACCAATTGCAGCGATAGCGGTAATCTTGTTTGGAAGATAGGCGTCTGCAATGGAAGATAGGGATTGTGTATTACTTGGATGATTTAGTTGATAGGGTGTGCCTAGTTGACTGCTTAGTGTGAAAGCACGTCGCCCCAAATAATATTCATCGATGTGATTGGAGGGTGATGAAACACCCGTCATTAGAGTGGCATCTCGCTCACGTGATGCGGGCTCACGTAGTGGGCCGGCAGGTAGCAAGAAGCCATTACCTTCACCTCGTTGATCACGCACTACAAATTCAATATCACGACCCCCTTCGCGAGCAGGCCAACGTACCAAGCTGCGATGTTGCAAACCATCATCACTGATGATGACGTTTACTGCAGGATCGTGTTTTAGGAGTGAACGAATACTGAGAGTTCTTTTTGGGTGAACCCAAATCGGAAACTGATTATTGGTACGCTGAGCAATTAAGACAGGTTCATCGCCAACTTCCGCAGGATTGGAAGTATTTGTTACTTGGCGGGGTCGGCTTGATGCAGTTGCGCCATAACCTCTGCTAATAATTCCAGGCTTCAAGCCCATGCGTGCGAGTCGCTCTGCTAATGCAATGACGATGGGTGTTTTACCGGTGCCGCCTAAACGGATATTGCCAACAATAATGATCGGCACCGCCTCCGGTTTACGTCTTCCCAAATTGAGCTCATTGATTAAATCTAAAGCTTGATTTATCCATTCGTAAATCTTAGATAGAGGCCAAAGCACCAGACTTGTCGGCCCGCGTCTTTCCCAAAACTGGGGAGCTTTGTTCAGAAAAGAAGATTTTTTTGGTGATGACATTAAAGGCGATGAGTTGAGCTCAATGTTTTGATGTATTAAGTTATTTCTTGGTAGTTTGACTGCTAAACACAATATTAGAAAGGTTGGCATCACGCGCTGCCTCTAAGGCACTCATCACTGACTGGTGGGGCGCTTTAGCATCTGCATCAATATTGACTTGGATGGCATTGTCTTTATTGAATGCACTCAGGCTATTGCTCAATTGGCTGCGGTCAGTTACCTTGCCATTAATAGCAAAGCGCCCATCACGGCTCACTGCAATATGAATTTGCTTAATCTCAGATTGACTTGCTGATCCATTAGCAGTCGGCAGAGTAATCGCTAGTTCCTGATAGCGGGTGAAAGTGGTGGAGATCATTAAAAAGATCAGCACTACCAACAACACATCAATAAAAGGAATGAGATTAATCTCGGGCTCTACCGGAGTAGTCCTTGCCCCCAGTGAAAATTGGCCTCGATACTGAAGCTTATTTTCTAGCCAACTCATTTTGTATCCGCAGAATGTGGATAGAGTTTTTTAAATAATTGACGAGTAAATTCTTCGCACTCATGTTGGCGTTGATTTGCCATGGCGCGGAGACCACGCCATGCTGCTAATGCGGGAATAGCAATGAGCAAACCAAAAGCGGTGTTGTACAGAGCAATGGAAATGCCATGAGCTAGCTGTTGAGGGCTACCGACCCCTTGACTGCCGAAGATTTCAATCATGCCGACTACGGTTCCAAAGAGTCCCAATAGGGGGGCAACGGTCGCAATGGTGGCCAAGACGCCAAGATAGCGCTCTAGCTTTAACCAAGTGGATTGAGCGCTAGCTTGTAGTTCTTCTAAGGCGGAGTCAGCAGAGCAGCCGGAGGCTTTTTCCCGAAGGATGCAGGCAAAAAGACTGCCTACAGGGGAAAGTTGGCCAATGGCAGCAATTTCGGCTTCTGAGACTGTTTTTTGCTGGGAAATGGCATTTGCGAGGCCAAATACAGTTTCTAAGCTGTCTTTCGGGAATATATGAATTTGCCGCAAATACCAGGCGCGCTCAATGACGATAGCTAGTCCAATAATGGAGATGATGAGAAGGGGCCAGATAGGCCAGCCAGCAGACAGTAAGATTGAATACATAAGCTCAGTACTTTAGCTGAATTAAAAACCCGTTTTCATAAAGCTATCCTGTGGATAACTCTGTGCAAAACTTTTCAGTAAGCGTGTTGTAAGTCCTTGATTGATGGTGAAGCCGCCCTGATATCAAGGATTCAGTCTAAGATTGAGCTTAATAATTTATTATATAAATCAATGGGATAGAAATGACCTGTTGGTTTTATGAGACGTTTTGGGTCAGTAATTACTTACTTATGAGAGTTAAACCTAGGGTGTATGCGTTTCTGTGGATATTTATTGACTGCTAAGCCCAGTAGCTGTCTAGAAAAAGAGAAAAAATGTCGGAAATATCAAGGGAAATTCTGAGTGTTGGCGATCTAAACCGCGCCATTGCAAGCTCTTTAGAGGAGCGCTTCGATACTGTTTGGGTTAGCGGGGAGATTTCTAATTTCAAGGCTTATGACAGTGGCCACTGGTATTTCTCGCTTAAAGATGAAGAAGGACAGATCCGTTGCGTGATGTTCCGCGGTCGTAATGGGCAAGTCGGATTTATGCCTCAATCCGGGGATTTGGTAGAAGTGGCTGCCAATCTCGGGTTTTATGTTCCAAGAGGCGATATTCAGCTTACGGTGCAAAGCATGCGCCGTGCCGGCATGGGTGGTCTTTATGAGGCTTTTCTAAAGCTCAAAGCCAAGCTCGC
>NZ_NCJB01000221.1:0-4075 GCF_002282275.1 Polynucleobacter sp. 39-46-10
TCGAAGAAGGCTTTTTTGTTATCGACGATACTCATATTTATTTAGCTTCTCAAGATCGATTATGGCAGACGTCTACAAGACCGTTTTAATTGGCCAATCGGCCGACCGCATGTATGGCTTAGTCACCGACGTTGCGCGCTACCCTGAGTTCCTGCCCTGGTGTGGCGGGGTGGAAATTTTTGAGCAATCTGATACTGTTTTAGATGCCAAAATCAATATCCACTTTAAGGGTATTAATCAGTACTTTCATACTCGAAACATCAATCACCGCCCTGAAACCATTGATATGGTCTTTGTGGATGGTCCTTTCAAGCATTTTTCTGGGCAGTGGAACTTTATCCCCCTCAAGGAAGATGCCTGCAAGGTGGAATTCAAGCTCCATTGGGAGTTCAAGAGCGTCATCCTAGACAAGATCATTGGCCCGGTATTCGGCCATATCGCAGGTACCTTTGTGGATTGCTTCGTTAAGCGAGCTGAAGACCTCTATGGCTAATCAGTCTATGGAGATTCTGATTTGTGATGCCCGCCTAGGTGAGCCCAAATTAAATCCCTTCACACTCCATTTATCACCCTCCGAAGCTCCAACAGTGGGCCTAGCCCTGGTTAAAGCCGGAATCGCCCAGGGCTCCGATGATCCTATCTTGGTCAGAAAAGGCTGTTTTGGCGTCTTTGGCAAGCGCAAGGATTGGGATAGCCCTATTTATGAAGGTGACCGTCTGGAACTGTATTCACCCCTACTGGTGGACCCTAAAGCTGTGCGCCGCAAGAGGGCTAACCAGAAGCAAGATGCCAAATTCCAGGCTGCTGCAGCTAAAAGAAAGGCTAGGAGGCTATAATCGGTTTTTGCGACTAGGGGTTTTGCATGCGACTCATTCAAAAAGCACTCACTTTTGACGATGTGCTCCTTGTACCGGCTTATTCTTCGGTACTCCCTCGAGATGCCAGCTTGGCAAGTAAGTTAACTCGAGATATTTCACTCAATACACCTTTGGTGTCCGCAGCGATGGATACTGTCACTGAAGGCCGCTTGGCAATTGCCATGGCCAGCGAAGGTGGCATTGGTATTGTTCATAAAAATCTCAAGCCTGCTGAACAGGCTAGGGAAGTGGCTAAGGTCAAACGTTACGAGTCTGGCATTTTGCGTGACCCCATTACGGTGAGCCCCGATGCCACACTAGGTCAAGTTATTCAACTTTCTCGTGAGCATGGCTTTTCTGGATTCCCGGTGCTGACTGGTAAAGAAGTGGTGGGCATTATTACCAACCGCGACTTACGCTTTGAAGAAGACTTGTATGCGCCGGTCAAAACTAAGATGACTCCACGTGAGCACTTGATTACAGTTAAAGAGGGTTGCTCTCTAGAAGAGGCAAAGCGCTTAATGAGTCAGCATCGCTTAGAGCGCGTGCTGGTGGTTAACGACAAGTTTGAATTGCGCGGCCTCATCACTGTTAAAGATATTTTGAAAGCCACTGAGCATCCAAATGCTTGTAAAGATAGCGAAGGTAAATTGCGCGTTGGCGCTGCTGTCGGCGTAGGTCCTGATAACGATGAGCGCATTGAGCTCTTAGTTCGCGCAGGCGTTGATGTGATTGTGGTGGATACCGCTCACGGCCATAGCCAAGGCGTATTAGATCGCGTTAAGTGGGTCAAGAAAAATTATCCTCATGTACAAGTGATTGGCGGAAATATTGCTACCGGCGATGCCGCTAGAGCATTGGCTGACCATGGTGCTGATGGCGTTAAGGTAGGTATTGGCCCAGGCTCTATTTGTACAACTCGTATTGTTGCGGGTGTAGGTGTTCCTCAAATTAGCGCGATTGTGAATGTGGCTGCCGCACTCAAAGGTACAGGCATTCCTTTAATTGCTGACGGTGGCGTGCGTTACTCAGGTGACGTCGCTAAAGCCTTAGCTGCTGGTGCAAGCTCTGTCATGATGGGCGGCATGTTTGCTGGCACTGAAGAAGCTCCTGGTGAGGTATTCCTGTATCAAGGTCGCTCCTACAAGAGCTATCGCGGCATGGGTTCCTTAGGCGCGATGGCCGATGGTTCTGCTGATCGTTATTTCCAAAGCGACATTAGTGCAGCGAATGCCGAGAAGTTGGTGCCAGAAGGCATTGAAGGTCAAGTTCCTTACAAAGGTAGCGTCCTTGCCATCTTGCATCAACTGACTGGCGGTATTCGTTCGTCAATGGGTTACTTGGGTTGCAAAACGATTGATGAACTTCATGAGAAAGCGAATTTCGTGGAAATCACTTCAGCGGGTGTACGCGAGTCACACGTTCATGATGTGAAGATCACTAAGGAAGCGCCCAATTACCATATTGATTAACGAGTAAACAAAAGCTGAAATTAAGGCTGAATTAAAGACTGATCCTTTCGTGCACGACAAAATACTGATTCTCGACTTTGGTTCACAAGTCACCCAATTAATTGCCCGACGCGTGCGTGATGCCCGCGTCTATTCTGAAATCCATCCTTACGATTGCGATCCAGAATTCATTCGCAAATTTATTCAAGAGCAGGGTGGTAAGGGAATCATTCTTTCCGGTGGACCAAGCTCGGTTACAGAAGAGGGAAGTCCTCGTGCACCACAAATCGTTTTTGAATTAGGTGTTCCTGTTCTCGGTATTTGCTATGGCATGCAAACTATGGCGACTCAACTCGGTGGTGCCGTTGCTTCCGCTGAATCTTTGGGTAAAGCGCGTGAGTTCGGCTACTCAGAAGTGCGCGCCCATGGCCATACCAATTTGCTCAAAGGTATTCAGGACTTCTCCACTAGCGAAGGCCACGGCATTCTGAAAGTGTGGATGAGTCATGGTGATTCAGTTACTACACTACCACCAGCATTTAAGTTAATGGCTTCAACAGAGTCTTGTCCGATTGCGGGTATGGCTGACGAAGAGCGTCGTTTCTATGCATTCCAATTCCATCCTGAAGTCACTCACACCTTGCAAGGTGAGGCTATCTTGGCTCGCTTTGTCCATGAGATTTGCAAGTGCAATCCAGACTGGGTAATGGGTGACTATATTAGCGAAGCAGTTGAGCATATTCGCAAGCAAGTTGGCGAGGAAGAAGTTATTCTCGGTTTGTCTGGCGGCGTTGACTCTAGTGTGGCTGCCGCATTAATCCATCGTGCGATTGGTGAGCAGCTGACTTGCGTATTTGTTGATCATGGCTTGCTTCGTTTAAACGAAGGCGACATGGTGATGGAAATGTTTGCCCGTAACCTCGGTGTCAAAGTCATTCGCGTGGATGCCAAAGAGAAATTTATGTCTGAGCTGGCTGGCGTCGCTGATCCAGAGGCCAAGCGCAAAATTATTGGCAAAGAATTCGTTGAGATTTTCCAGGCTGAGTCTGGCAAGATCGAAAATGCCAAGTGGCTTGCTCAAGGAACTATTTACCCAGACGTCATTGAGTCTGCTGGTAAGGGTAAGAAAGGCGCGCATACGATTAAGAGTCATCACAATGTGGGTGGCTTGCCTGAAGATATGCATCTGAAGTTGCTTGAGCCATTACGTGAATTATTTAAAGATGAAGTGCGCGAACTCGGCGTTGCCTTAGGTTTGCCGCGTGAGATGGTCTATCGCCATCCTTTCCCAGGGCCTGGTCTTGGTGTTCGCATCTTGGGTGAAGTGAAATCAGAATTTGCCGACTTACTGCAACGGGCTGACGCGATCTTTATTGAAGAGCTACGCAATACGATTGATGAAGCTAGTCAAAAATCTTGGTATGACCTTACCAGTCAGGCATTTGCCGTTTTCTTACCAGTTAAGTCTGTCGGTGTAATGGGCGACGGTAGAACCTACGAATACGTTGTTGCCCTCAGAGCAGTGCAAACGCAAGACTTTATGACTGCGCACTGGGCTCACTTGCCACATGAGTTACTGGGTAAGGTATCCAATCGCATTATTAATGAAGTACGCGGCATTAATCGCGTGGTCTACGACATTAGCGGAAAACCTCCTGCAACTATCGAGTGGGAGTGAAAACACGATTGTAAGTCCTTGATTTTAAAGGAAATGCTAGTGGCACAAAAGTTGCACACAACTCACTAAGCCGTTGTAATTATTATAAA
>NZ_NCJB01000222.1:0-4058 GCF_002282275.1 Polynucleobacter sp. 39-46-10
AGTCGGCTTGTGAAAGTTTGCCTTGCTTAAAGGCGGCGCGAGCAGCACGAATTTCGGCGGTTTGTGGAAAAGAACCAATGGTGGTGGTGGGGAGCAAGGGTAGGTTAAAGCGTTCTTGTTGTAGTCGTTTGCGCAGTTCAAAGTTACCATGACGTTGGTCAACACCCAATTCATCACATTGTTTAAGGCGTTCTCTCACCGCTGGGTTGCTGGTATGGGGGGAAAGGCGGCGTGAACGAATGCGAGCGGTATTGTCGGACAAAATATCTGCAACCGCTTCATCACCACTCGTAAGAGCAACTTGCAAGGCGCGAATTTCAGTGAGCTTTTCTTGTGCAAAAGCAAACCAGCTGTGCACTTCTTTGGGCAGGCTTTGCTCAGGCGCAAGACTAACAGGGACGTGTTGTAATGAACAAGAAGCACTAACCCATAAGCGATTGCCCAATTTTTCACGTAATGGGCGTAGTTGCCTTAGGCTCTGTTCTAAGTCGTTGACCCAAATATTGCGACCATCGACAACACCCACTGATAAAATTTGGCTTCCCCTTAACCAATCAGCGGCTTGAATCGCTTCGCTGATGCTGCCTCGTGTTACATCTAAATGCACACCAGCGACAGGAAGTTCAATGGCTGTGCGGAAGTTGTCGTTCAAGCCGCCAAAATAGGTGGTTAATAGCAATTTAATGCCTGTTTGATTCAGGGTAAAGTAAGCGGCTTGATAGGCTTGTTTCCATTCTGAAGGCAAGTCTAACACCAAGGCGGGTTCGTCGATTTGTACCCAGTCGATACCCTTGGCTTTAAGCTTAACCAATAATTGGCTGTAAGCGTAAACCAAATCATCAACAAGACTTAAACGATCAAAATTTTCTGCTTTGCTTTTGCTTAAAAACAAATAGCTTAAAGGACCGATCAGAACGACTTTAATGGGATGATTGAGCACCTTAGCTTCGTCAATTTGAGCAAACAAAGGCGCGTTGTGATCTAATAAAAATTGTGTGTTCGCATTCAATTCTGGAACAAGATAATGATAGTTGGTATCGAACCATTTGGTCATTTCCATGGCATGAGCATCATCAGTTCCCCTAGCCATGGCAAAATATTGTGTTAAAGGGTCGTTAATCTTGGCAAAGCGTTGGGGAATTGCGCCAAATAATTGCGTATGATTGAGCATTTGATCATAGTAAGCAAAATCACCCACGGTAATAAAAGAGAGACCTGCTTCTTTTTGTGTTTGCCAGTTGTTATGGCGAATGCTGCTTGCAACACTGGCAAGCTGATCGGCTGTTTGATGACCTGACCAAAAAGCTTCTAGCGCAAACTTCAATTCGCGCATCGCACCAATACGTGGGAAACCAAGGATGTGACTGTTCATGATACTCATTCCGTAATATTAAAATAACAAGCCTAGTCTAAAAGCTGTGATACCATAATAAAACTGAATTATCGTTATAGAAAAAATAACCAATCGTTATGATAGAAACGCAACAACTGTTATTAATGCAAACCATCGCGCAATGTGATGGCAACCTGACCCAGGCGGCTGAACGGCTGCACCTGAGCCAGCCTGCTATTTCCAAACAAGTGAAACAGCTAGAAATTCACCTAGGGTTAACCCTAATTGACAGAGACAAACGGCCAGCTAGGTTGACGCAAGCGGGCAAAGCAATATTATCGCTGGCCGAACAAGTGCTGCCCCTAATTACTCAAACAGAAAGACGATTGGTAGAGTTGCATGAAGGTCATCATCAGCAGTTACGTGTGGCGGTGGAATGTGATATTTGCTATGACTGGTTGATGCCCGCCATGAGTGCTTATCAGCAACTCTGGTCAAGTGTTGATATGGACTTGGTAACAGGGAAACAGGCAACGCCAGCACAGTTGATTGAACGCGATGAAGCCGATTTTATTCTCGCAACGCAAGTGCCTCATCAAGAACACCTTGCCGCTCATGTGCTATTTGATTACGAGTTATTAGCTATAGTGCCTGCAAAGCACAGCCTAAGCGAAACCTCCTATTTAACGGCTACCGATTTTAGTAAGGTTTGTTTATTACATTTTCCCAGAGCGCGTCATGAACTAGACTTATTTCGACAAGTGTTAATGCCCGCAGGCATAGAACCCGCAACAACGCGCACCCACCATTTAGCGGTGGGTTTGCTGCAATTGGTCGCGGCTGGAAAAGGCATTGCCGCCTTACCCAGTTGGGCACTGAAAAACCTTCCCGACAATTTTCCTATTTGTGTTAAACCTATTGGTGAGAGGGGCACTTGGATAACCCTTTACGGTATTACACAAGCCGATAACAGTGGCAAAACGTGGCTAAGAGACTTTGTGCGTTTAATCAGGGAGCAGCAGCTAGTATGAAATTAATATCGTTTATAAGTGCACCTTAAATTGATGCTCGATTAAGCGGCAATTTTGGATATAGTTACTGAGGAAGCGCCTTCAAACGGACGGGTTGCGTTTCTTCCAGCGTGAGCCCGTACGCCAACGCCATAAAAAATCAATAATGAAGTAGGTGAGTACACCAGAAATGCTGGCGATGATGGATAGGCCAACTAATAAAGGTTTACCTAAGGCTTGGATGCTTTCAAAAAAACCTTTTTCAACTTCTGTTTCTGACGGTTGTTCAATGGTTTCGAAATCTACTAAGGGTGTGGTATCTCCTGTAACCCAAGAGCCGAGTTGATAAGCACCATAATAGACAGGGGCAAAGGTAACGGGGTTGGTAACAAGTGTGCTTGCAGCGGCAACGGGTAGGTTGGCACGTAAGATAACAGCCGCAGCTGCGGTAATGGGAATTTGTGCAATAGGGATCAATAAGCCAAAAAACACGCCTAGAGCTACGCCTAATGCCACACCTCGACGCGACCAATGCCATAATTTAGGATGGGCAAGCCAGGGCGTTAACCACTTCAACCAACGGTTGTTCATCAAACTTTCTTGTGTGGGTATGAAGCGTCGCCAATTCATCGCATCCAATTCCTTGCTGGTTTGCGCTAGGGTCAATTCAGCCCTGCGTTTGCATCATAAAATACAGCCTAGTATTTTACGTCAACTCAGTTTTTTTTGCTTTGATTGTCACTCACGCTTACGCGCTATAGATTGAGTCGTTTATAATGAAAAATCATTTGCCGTTTGCATGAAGGAGAAACATTTTGGTTCGTACTCGTTTTGCGCCTAGCCCAACAGGTTATTTACACATTGGTGGGGCGCGTACTGCGTTATTTTCATGGTTATATGCGCGTAAACACGGCGGTCAGTTTATCCTTCGCATTGAAGACACGGATTTAGAGCGTTCTACGCCTGAATCGGTCGATGCGATTTTGCAGGGTATGGCGTGGTTAAATCTGGATTATGATGAAGGCCCTTTCTACCAAACTCAACGTTTTGAACGCTATAACGAGATTATTCAACAGTGGTTTGCAGAAGGTAAGGCTTACTACTGTTATGCTTCGCAAGCAGAATTAGATGAACTGCGTGAGCAGCAAATGGCACGCAAAGAAAAGCCTCGTTATGATGGGCGTTACCGTGACTTCACTGGTACGCCACCAGAAGGCATTAAACCCGTGGTACGTTTCAAGAACCCTTTAGACGGCGAAGTGGTGATTAACGACATGGTGAAAGGTCGTGTTGTGGTGCAGAATAGTGAGTTGGACGATTTGATTATTCAACGTTCTGACGGCTCTCCCACTTACAACTTTACCGTTGTTGTCGATGATTGGGAAATGAATATTACCCATGTGATTCGTGGAGATGATCACCTTAATAACACGCCACGTCAAATTAATATGTTGAAAGCCTTGGGTGTTGAACCACCGGTGTATGCGCATTTGCCGATGGTATTGGGTGAGGATGGTCAGCGTTTATCGAAGCGCCACGGTGCAGTGAGTGTGTTGCAATATAAAGAAGCGGGCTATTTACCTGATGGCTTGCTGAATTATTTGGCGCGTTTAGGTTGGTCACACGGCGACCAAGAGATTTTTAGCCGTGAAGAGCTGATTCAGTATTTCGACTTGGGGCATATTAATGGTGCTCCCGGTAAATTTGATGCCGAT
>NZ_NCJB01000223.1:0-4043 GCF_002282275.1 Polynucleobacter sp. 39-46-10
TTAGCTTGAACTGCTTACTGTACTTGCTCATAAAACAAAACCCCCTTGGTTGGACATAAGGTCCAACTTTTGGGGGTCAGTTCATACGGGTGGCTTTTTTACACCCAGCCTTGGAGCCAGATCTCTGTATTTTTTAAATCACGCCAGGCAATTACCTGAACGCTCTTATCAAATACGGCCTCCAGCTCAACCAGCTCAATGGCAGCTTCTGGTAACTCCGGCAAAATGACTTTACTCACCAGAAAATGTTTTCGTTTGTGTGTCGGCTTTACAGCAGTCCACTTAGTCAGAAGCAGTTTCTTGGGGTTGAGGGGGTTGTGTTCTTTAGAGGGCATTGCACTTCAGTTCTTTTCCGCTGCTGATCAGTTTGCCTGAGCTGGGCGTAAAGATTTGGCTGGACTCCTGAATTTGTCCTGGGCACTTCAGATCAAAATAGCTCAGAGGGCCAAGGCTTCCACAGTAGCCATATTGAAGATCCTGAAACTGCATCTGCGCCTTTTTCAAAATCATCGTTGATTTGGACCCAGCATCATCTATGCATGACCAGGTGGTATACGTTTCTCTTCCGCAGGCTGAAAGCCCTAAGGCAAAAACTAATAGGATGATTTTTCTGAACATTGGCGGCATTAAAAGAGGTGGCGCCAATAAGGCGCCACCATTCAGATCAGATTTAAAGTACCCAGAAGTGATGGGTGCCATCCTTGCCAAGTTGCTCTACCAGTCCAAACTCCCAGTCTAGGTAAGCTTGCATAGCAGCGGGATCTACGCTGGTGCCTTCGTATGGGCGCTTGTAACGATCCATCGGAGGGGACGCTAAGTGGGTAGGACCCTTTTCCATCTCAAGGCCCGCATCCATCCATGCCTTATTGCCACTGGATAAAACAAATACACTAGCCTTTGTTAGCAACTGAATTTCATTGGCAGCAAATACCGCTAGTTCACCGGTAGTACTCGTAAGTACATAACGATTTGCTGTTGGTAGATTTTTCATAGCAGTGGAAAACTGTGAGCGTAGTGCAAACCAGCCACCCGGAATATGACCTTTTACATAATTTGCATGGGTACTAAGATCTATCACAATCGTGTCACCATCATTTTTCAACCATGCAGAAGCAGTGGTTGCATCCACCGTTTGAATCTTTGGTGATGCTGGTAGGGCCTGCTTCCATGGGCCTTTCTCAGTCAGATCAGATTCTTTGATGCCATCAATGACATAGACATCCCATGCCATCTGTGCAAGCCATGAGGCGGGCATGTTTGCTCTAACGCCGCCCGGGTCGGATAGAACAATGCGAGCGCCTCGAACAGGCACAACCATTTCTGTTTCTTGTACCAATTGACCGCCTGGCGTTGAGCGAAATCCAGGAAGATGTCCTGCCTCATATTCTTCAGGTGTTCTTGGATCAAAGAAATAAGTAGTGCGATCAGTTTGGGATTTCCACTGCGCGATATCTGCAAGCGTTACTCGCTTCACTCCCGCTTTGTCAGCAACACTACGTGCGCGTTGTGCGGCTTCACTAGCAGTGCTATCACTCACCTCTGTAAATTTGCGACTTTGGCCCTTATCCAGCTCTTGACCAGCCAAGGTCCAGCCAATAGTGCCATTACGTAATGCATTCACCTCATTGGGGATTCCTGCATTGATCAAGGACTGTGTACCTAAGATGCTACGCGTTCTCCCTGCGCAGTTCACGATGATCTTGGTCTTTGGGTTAGGTGCGAGCTCAGGAACGCGCAAAACCAGTTCGGCGCCAGGCACGCTAATACCAGTAGGGATGCTCATGGTTTGATATTCATCAAAGCGACGCACGTCAACCACTACAACATCTTCTTTGTCATCAAGCAACTTCTTTACTTCTTGCGCGGATAGGGAGGGCGTATGTCTTTTGGATTCTACAAACTCCCCAAAAGATTTGCTGGGCACATTCACATCTTTAAATACTTCACCGCCTGCAGCTTTCCATGCCTTTACTCCGCCCTGAAAAACGGATACATCCAGGTAGCCAAGTTCAGAGAGTCTCTGTGCTGCCAGCTGCGCGGAACCTTCGCCATCATCGAGCGTAACGATTGGCACATCTTTTCTGGGAAGCTTGCTAAGGGCATCAACTTCAATACGGGATAGCGGAAAATTAGCTGCAAATAAAGGATGCTCCTGAGCATGAGGATCTTCTTCGCGCACATCAAGGAATGCAACCTCTTCTTTTTTGAGGAGCTTATTGCGAACAAAAGCGTAGTCTTGATTTTTGATGGACATCATTCTTTTTCTATATTGATTAAGGGGGTCAATTTCGGGGTAAATCTAATTGGGGCGGGGTTTTTAGGGCGTCAGCCCATAAAACAGGCTTATTTCTGTTTTCACGTGTGTCTCCGTTGGTTTTTAATAGTTTTTGTTATTTTGGGGGATTTATAGAATCTAAGAGTTATCCCTGATATCGCCGATCAAATCCTGTGGTTTTTATAGGGATATACTAATTCTGAGCTGATTACTCACACATTGAACGGTTACATAGGAGACAAGATGTCACAACACGATACATTGTTGGCTGCTTTCGAAACTTATAAAGCAGAAAACGAAAAGTTTATTGAAAAGGGTGTTAAGGCATCCGCTGCGCGTGCTCGTAAGGCTTTGCAGGAAATTGCTGGGGCTTGCAAAGAGCGTCGTAAAGAAATTACAGCCACTAAAGAAGCGATGGAAGCGAAGAAGTAATTCTTCTTTCTCCGAATTAAATTCAGCCTAGCCCCCAAAAGGAGCTGGGCTTTATTTTTATTCGCCGACAGAAAATAAGGTTAACTTCATGGCTCTGCTTCTGACTGGCAGCAAGCCTTGATATTCTGGGCTACTAGCCCATGCCTGGGAGTCCGATAGGCTCGGAAACTCTAGTTCTACAAATGCACTAAACGAATCGCACTCCAATTCATTCCAGAGGAATGAACGAAATGATCCTCGGCTTGCAATTTTCCCTTGATATAGGGCTACCGTAGCCCCCACTTGAGACCGATACTCCTCAAATGCCTCTGGGTCATTTACCTGAATGAGGCCAATTACCTTAATCCCCATGCTATCCCCCGAAAAAATATAACAAGTTTATTGGAGCAATACCTCTAGAGACTGATTTTGCTTGCTGGCCATTTTCCCAATGACACAGGCGCTAGCAAAGCCATGCTGTCTAAAGATCTCTATCACAGCGCTCACGGCATCTGCGCTACAAGAAACCAACAGACCACCACTAGTTTGAGGATCGGTGAGAAGCGCTTGTTGTGCGGGGCTAAATTGTTTTGGTAAATGGACCTGTGAGCCGTAGCTTTGCCAGTTGCGATCAGATGCGCCCGTAATGACTCCCTGATCAGCTAGATCCTGAACCTGAGAAATTAGGGGTACTTGTTGCCAGTCAATTTGCGCAGTCAGTTTTGAAGCGCGAGCCAGTTCCAAAGTATGGCCTGCTAGGCCAAAACCGGTCACATCGGTTAAGGCATGTACGCCAGCCAGTTTGGCTAGGTCTGGACCAGCAGAATTTAACTTAGTTGTGTTGGCGATCATCTCTTGGTAGCCTGCACCATCGAGCAGATCTTTCTTGAGGGCGGCAGATAGAATGCCCACTCCCAATGGTTTGCCTAAAATGAGTACATCATCAGCCTCAGCGGCGGCATTACTCTTCACGAGTTTGGGGTCAACAATGCCGATAGCAACTAAGCCGTAAATGGGTTCAACTGAATCAATCGTGTGACCGCCAGCAATCGGAATACCAGCAGATCTACAAGCCTCAGCACCGCCTTCTAAGATTCGGGCAATGGTTGCATTTGATAGCACCTTAATTGGCATGCCAACAAGCGCTAAGGCAAATATTGGAGTGCCGCCCATGGCATAAATATCGCTGATCGCATTCGTGGCAGCAATCTTGCCAAAATCAAATGGATCATCCACGATTGGCATAAAGAAATCCGTTGTGGCAACAATCGCTTGCGACTCATTGATTTGATATACGGCGGCATCATCTGAGGTCTCAATGCCAATCAAGAGCTCTTTAGGAAAGGGTAGTTGTGGA
>NZ_NCJB01000224.1:0-4036 GCF_002282275.1 Polynucleobacter sp. 39-46-10
CAGCACAGCCCAGTAAGACATCATCATGATGATTGCAAGTGAAGCGCCGTTGAAGTTATTTAATAGTTCCATTTGATTTCTCCTGGTTTGTATCTAAGTTAATTTGGTTTTGTTGCTATTGCTTGTTACTGTTTTGCTGCTATGTATTCAGAATATTTGCTTACAAGCTCATGAAATGAGCTAGTAAAATTCACTTCCTTATTTGTTGTTTTTCTTCATTTTTTTCATCGCTCTTTTGCTTATCATTTGTCTAGTTCTTTAACGCACTACCGGTAGCTCATCCCACTGCGTGGTGTAGTTCGGTGATCGGTTACTTGATCTCATTTGCCAGTCTTGCTTAGTTCCAGATGCAGCAGTTTTGATAGCGGCATTACCAAAGCGACTATTGATTGAATCCATAGCCTTCATGAGTCCAGCAGACTTGCCTTTCACTTCCATGTCATCAAATAGCGATTGCTGCATCGTAGGTTTATCAGCCAGGAGATTGAGGATCACCCCAGCCTTCTTATACTTAAAGCCAGCTTTGTAGATTTGTTTCAAACCTTTTAATGCAGCGCTAGTCAAGGTTAAGGTGTTGTCGCTAGGATCACTCAGAACAACGGTGATACTTTGATGGTGTTGTGGCTCAAATGGCTTATGTGGATTAGTTTGTACAAAGATGGTGAGCGCGCCCGTCACTGACTTCTGACTTCTCAGCTTCTCAGCACCTCTTGCGGCATGTGTAGCAACTGACTCAGCTAACTCTTCCATTGAAGTGACTGGCTTACCAAAACTTCTTGAAGAAATAATCTGTTGTTTAGCTGGCGCCACTTCCTCCAGTTGAAGGCAAGAGACTCCGCGCAACTCATAGCAAATGCGCTCGATCACAACACCAAACTGTTGACGCATAGCTTGCGGTGATATTTGCACTAAATCAAATACGCTGTTGATCTTGAGCTCTTTGAGTTTCTTGGCAGTCTTGCCACCAATACCCCACACCTCACCTACCGCTGTCTCGGCCATCCATTGATAGAGGACCTCTTTAGGCATGGAACTGATGTCACATACGCCAGCAAACTGGGGATTCTTTTTAGCAAAATGATTTGCCAACTTAGCAAGCGTCTTGCTAGCACCAATGCCGACACATACGGGCAGGCCAGTAGTATCTTTAACATCTTGCTTCATGATTTGGCCTAAGCTAGTCGGGTCAGCATATTGCTTGAGCACTGTCTCGATTTGCAGAAAGCTCTCGTCAATACTGTAGACCTCTAAATTGGGTGTGAACTTTCTTAATACTTCTACTACCCTGCCGCTCATATCACCATACAAGGTGTAGTTAGATGAATACGCTTGAATACCATGTTGCTTGGCTAAGTCTTTCATCTGAAACCAGGGCGTACCCATCTTTACACCGAGCGCCTTGACTTCAGCGCTACGCGCTACGGCGCAACCATCGTTATTCGAGAGAACGACCATTGGTACATCTTCCAGCTTGGGGGCAAATACACGCTCACAAGATACATAGAAGTTGTTCACGTCGACCAGCGCGAAGAGTTGATTGGTTTTGCCAGCTTGATGAATAGCGCTCATATAGATTTACCATTTCTGCTACTAGCGTGGCTGTATTTGCGTACTACCCCAACCACTACACCCCAGATTTGGAGTTCGCTGTTCTCGTTAAATGTAATGGGCTCGTAATTGGGGTTCTCTGGCTGGAGCTCGGTCTTGCCACGCAATTGATAGAGCCGCTTGATGGTGTACTCGTCATCAACCACGGCAACCACGATGTCTTTGTGTTTTGGCTTGAGGGCTTTATCAACCACTACCTTATCGCCGTCACAAATACCTGCACCCATCATCGAATCACCCTTAACGGTGAACATGAAAGTGGCTGGTTTGTTTTGGACTAAATAGTGGTTTAAATCGAGGCCTTCCTCGGCATAATCAGCCGCTGGACTCGGAAATCCCGCTGAAATACGGTGACTCAGGAGCTTGAACTCATAGGCGCCATTTGCCGCCAAGGCTTGCGGGGCTTGGGTCAGAGTGCTTTCTGAGGAGCTTTGTGGAAGTGCGATTAGTGCCATAGGTTCTAATATACTGTATATCCATACAGTATTTCAATACCCAGGCATTATTTTTCCAAAAACGTGGTTTTTACCCCTTTTAGGGGCATCAAGAATGCAAATTCATCCGCAGCCCAGGAAGGCTAAGCAAATAAAAACCACCCGAAGGTGGTTTTGATATTTCTTGATAAGCCAAGATCTATTTGCAATTTTTCTTATCCATTAGATCAGCCAATCTTGACATTCTTGCATCGGCTGCTGCAATAGCTTCGTTGGCATTACTGTAGGTGGCAATAATGCCAATAGGGAAGAAAATTGCGGCCGCGGTATTCGTGCCCGTCACACCTTTTACATCCTCAGCTTCTTTTTTAGCTTCCTCAGCTCGCTTAAATTCGTCCTTTAAAGACTCGCAAGACAAATCTCTGTCAGACAGTTTGGTTGTTTGAAGCCTGCAGCTTGACTACGACTCCTCGGTCTTTTCCATAAAGCGCTGCACATCTTCTTTTGAGGCCGGCAAATTACTTAACTCCGCGTAATAGGCTGCAGAACCCGGAATGCTCTGGATATTTTTAGGGGTGATTCGGCCTACTGGCACCAAGTAGCCCCTCCATAAAACGCGCATATGCATACCAAACACAGAAGCTGGAACCTTCATCTCCACTGCCCGCTCGACTAGGTGTTGACACAAGGTGCTCGGCTCTTCAATGCGCAGATGGTAAAGATGAGGGATTTCTGACTCAGCGCGCTTTTCATATTGTTCTACATGGTAGTCATGGTAGGTGCGCTGCCCAAAATCAAAGATATAGTCTGCGATGGCACGCGAGAACCAATATGCACCAGAACTATCACTTCTATGCTCTAGAGCGTCATGCAATTTAGATTGATAGCGCTCTTTGTATTTTTGGGTTTTATAGCGATAAAAGGGGTGCTTTTGCATATAGCGCACCACTAGGCCGCCCAATACCAACAGTGATCCTATTACTAAACCTTCTGTCATTGCGCCAAACTCTTCTAAGTAATGGTATTAATTTTAGTAAATATTTTATCGAAGGAGTAAGTCTAATTGAAGACAGCAAGATGCATGGGTAAAACTAGCAGAATGCAAAGATCAAAAGGGCTGGACACCCTAAGATATCTCGGCGATCTCACCCCAAGCAGAGATTAAGTAGGCCTTAGCCGGCTTATCCGGCCGAATTCTGCCTAACTCTTGTTTGTAGTTATTGAGTTGTGCGCTGTACTTGTTATATGCCTCACTACCCACCTCTGGGATTGTGAGCTTGTAATCGAGGATAGCTAAGTGATCATCAAACTCCACTAGGCGATCTAAGCGAAAGCTCTTTCCCTCTAGGCTAACAACATCAATTTCATTCCAAGCCTGTACCCACTGATTTTCTGTGAAGTAAGGTTTCAGTTTGGGCGCATCCATCACCATCTGCACGCGCTCCATCAGTTTTTTGGCGTGCTCTTGATCAATGCTTAACCAATTCATGAGCTCTTGCTCGCTTGGCATTGGGCTGGTTATTTGACTACCTGAGTGCGCAGTTAAGAATTCCAGCAGTTTATGGAAATGGGTACCCTCTTCCAAAATTTCTGGGTCGGGTTGCTCTACCGATTGCGCTTGCTCTCTTGCCTTTTCAGTTATAGCTAGTGCACCGCTTTCAATATTGGCAATGGTTTCTTGATGGGCTTGTTTAGCCGCCTCCCATGACAATTGAAAATGATTTATTTGGAATGGTTCGCTACCGCTGGAATCAAGCATCTCCTGACCTTGAAGCGGTAGCTCACCCAACTGGGTCATATCCAATGTCTCCATGCCTGCCGCAAGCGCTCTACCATACCAAGATTTTTGGCTAATACCGTCTTTGATATGAGATTGAACGCCGCTAATCCATAAGCCTTGCTGTGCACGAGTCATCGCTACATAGAGGACGTTCCAATTTTCATTCTCACTGACTTCATTCTCTTTTTCATAGATTGCCGCCCGCTTCTCCGTC
>NZ_NCJB01000225.1:0-4025 GCF_002282275.1 Polynucleobacter sp. 39-46-10
AGTAGATTTATTGCTCGTCGCAATCATGACTGCATTTATTGTTGTTACTTGGCGCTTCAATAGCGCATTTAAGGGAATGCGGGAGTGGGTTTTAGCCTTTGCCTGCGCATCAAGCAATCTATCCCTCTTTATTCTGAGACCAAAGATAAACCCCATAGAACTGAATCTAGCACCTCTGGCACTCCTGATGTCTACGGGTTTATTTACCCTATCAAGCTGCCTTCATTACATCAATAATAAAATTAGCATCAGTAAGGTGTATTTGTTTGCCATCCTCCCGACCCTTGCAGTTTCAACTTATTTTGCAGACCTGCAACCCAACCAACCAACCAGTGGGTTTTCTCATCACTGGCCTAGTAACTGGATGTTTTTTATTATCGGCGGATTGAATCTCAGGAGGGATGGTATTAAATCGCACCCCATTAGATACGCTCTTTCGGCTCCTTTTTTTTGCGCAACTTCGTAAAGCCGACAGTCTATCCTCAAGATTAAAGACGCCCCTTGCAATATTGACGGTTGATTTAGATCACTTAAAATCAATCAATGATCGATATGGCCATCAGGCGGGTGATGAGGCTCTCATCTCTTTTGCCCGCATTGCAGGGCAGTGCATTCGAAATGGGGATGGGATCGGAAGAGTTGTCGGGGGGAGTTTTCTATCCATCTAATGAATACCAATACTGATAGCGCAAGGATTATTGAATCTACTCCAGTAAAACTCATATACGGGGAAATTCACTACTCTGCAAGTATTGGTATAGCTCGCTACGATGAAAATCTAGGTATAGGCAGCGTAGTTGATTTAGCAGATCGAGCCCTTTATCTAGCTAAGAAAAACGGCAGAAATCGGGTTGAGATGGCTAACTGGGGCCAGTTAGCCGATCTAATATCCGATCAGGAATCGCGATATGTTTTTTCGATCTCTTGAAAGTGAGCCTGCTCTGCAATAAACGCATCCACGATTGCTGGATCAAATTGAGCACTCCGCTTCGAAAGAATTTCATGAGCGGCCTGCTCATGTGACCACGCATTCTTATAAACACGTTTACTGACCAAAGCATCATACATATCGGCTAATGACATGATTCTGGCTTCCAGCGGAATATTGTCGCCACGCAAATCACGGGGGTAGCCAGAGCCATCCCACTTCTCATGATGCCCACCAGCAATACGAATGGCCTTGACGATGACGTCTTCCTCATCATTTGCATTCTTTTCAATCGTATTCAAGACGGATTCGCCAATGGTCGTGTGGGTTTTCATAGTGGCCCACTCTCCTCATCCGTTAGCGGACCATTCTTCTTTAGGATGCCATCTGGAATGCCAATTTTTCCAATGTCATGAAGTGGCGTCGCTTTTACAAGCAAATCAATCGACTCATCGGATAGCTGATCTAGATAGTGGCCGTTGATACGAAGTCGTAATGCTAATGCCCTGACGTAGTTCTGAGTGCGAACAATGCGATTACCAGCTTCATCATCACGTTCTTTTGCCAAGGCATTCAATGAGGATAAGAGTTGTAGCTCCGATTGCTCCGCTTTTTTCTTAGCAAACTCAATCTTTATGTCATGAAACTCTTGATTGAATTTCTCTTTTTTCCTTTCAGCAATAGAGATCACTAGACCCGTAAAAAACACATATCGCAGAAGGTCAAATATCAGCAAGAATACGAAAGAAATTACATTGAGAGCGCCACCCCTTGAGGCAAAATTGACCCCATAAAAAAGAATTGTCACTAATCTGATCACCCAAACCAATCCACCAACATAGAAGATGATTGCCAGTGCCGAGGCTAATGAAATTTGTGATTTTTTGTAAAACTGATGGGCTAGGTAGCCTCCGAACAATCCCAAGCACGCGCTTACGGAGGCAATCACAATAGGCTGATAGCGGGGGTCAGATAGACTGCCAATCAAAAAATAATCCAGCAAAAATGAAACCGGCTAATACCAAGCTATTGAAAACTGCCCTCAATATGCCAATGGATTTTCCGTTCAAGCTAAACAAAGAGTGCCTGAGTATCTCTATTTATGTTCTATTGACAGAATCACGCGCCTACCGACACCCACGCTTTACAATCAAAATACCGATTACTCCCGCCCCACAATATCAAGGTTCACCAAGAGAATACATGCTTGATCTTTCATTTTTTGACCTCAGCCTATTGCTTTCCTGTGCACTCTTCGCCGGCCTGGTTGACTCCATTATTGGTGGCGGTGGAATGATTCAAGTACCAGCCCTTTTTTCAGTCTTACCAGGCTTCCCTCCTGCTACCCTGCTCTCAGTAAATAAGTTCGGGTCTATCGTAGGGACAATTGGGTCAGCCATTCAATACAGTCGAGCAAATAAGAGCCCCTGGGGCTTAGTAATTATCTCCTCTTCGTTCGCCTTTTTTGCCTCGGTTGCAGGGGCCTACCTTGTGACTCAATTACCAACCGAATGGCTCAGAGGTGCACTGCCTTTTTTATTATTGGCACTACTGATCTTCAATATTAAATCCAGCGCTGGATTGGTTCACGCACCGAAGCACCACCACCATAAACAAAAAGCGATCGCATCGACTGGTGCTGGCATCATTGGTTTTTATGATGGTTTCCTCGGGCCTGGAGCTGGAGCTTTTTATAAGCTCTTCTATACCCGCGTACTGGGGTTTGACTTTTTACGCTCTGCTGCGCCTGCTAAGTATCTCAATATTGCCTCTAATTTAGGCGCACTGTGCGTATTTTTCTATCTCGACTATTTTGACTGGCAACTGGGTTTATTGATGGCTAGCGCCAATCTTGTGGGCGGTCAAATTGGCACCAAGATTGCAATCAAGCATGGCAACTCCTTTATTCGTAAAGGCTTCTTCATTCTAGTGACGCTACTCATTATCAAAACCTTCTACGACGCCTTTCTGAAATAAATCAGCGCCTATGCAACAACCCGGATGAATCTGGCACTTTTTCGTAGATTTATAGTAATTTTCATAGTAAATTAGATAAATGCAGGTGCAGTTTATTAACTACAAAAACAGAGGGACAAATGAAAATATTATTACCAGTTGACGGCTCCAAGTCTTCGCTTAATGCAGCTAAGTATGTTGGGAAGTTGGCTAAAGATTTGCGCAGCGAATGTACAGTAACTTTGATCAGCATCCATGACGATATTGGTCTTGGTCATGTAAAGCAATTTGTGGCTAATAGCGTAATCGATGACTACCTCCGTGAAGTTAGCGAGAAAGAGCTCAAAGGAGCCCAAAAAGCTCTTGATGCAGCCGGCGTAAAACACAGCATGGTAATTAAGCGTGGTAACGTTGCCAACGAAATTATCACTCTAGCCAACAAAGAAAAGTTTGATCTGATCATTATGGGATCAAAAGGCAGAAGCGGCATTGTTGACGCCATCATGGGCTCTGTTGCCCAAAAGGTAAGCAATGCAGCTAAGCAGCCTGTTCTATTGATTAAATAAGTACCAAGGCTAATCATCAGATTACCTTCAATAGGCCGTTCTAGTGACGGCCTTTTTTATGGGTTACTAAATGAGTATTTTGCTTCTATTACTTGCACCAGGAATTTTTGCCATCTACTGGTTGATTCGCCTGCAGTTATGCCTGTCTAGAGTTCGTTATTTAGTGGATACCTACGGCTTGGATCGCAAAAAATTGCGGAAACTATCCTGCAAGGAACTGAAGAATCTCCGAACATCTATTAATGAACTCAGGCAGGCTAATGATGCCTTTGGCTTAGAGGCTCTTGTAAGAGCATATAGGGCTTAATGCGTTGATAGATTAAATTGAGCGCTGATTCACCCGCCTAGATAACTCCTGGGCAGACTCTTTTCGCTCGCTATAGCGATCAGTCAAGTATTCACTAATTCCACGAGTCAGTAATGTGAACTTGTAGAGCTCCTCCATGACATCTACCACGCGATCGTAGAAAGAGGATGGCTTCATACGTCCATCCTCCTCAAACTCTGTGAAAGCTTTGGCTACAGAAGATTGATTGGGAATGGTGATCATCCTCATCCATCGCCCCAAGATGCCA
>NZ_NCJB01000226.1:0-4021 GCF_002282275.1 Polynucleobacter sp. 39-46-10
AAATTCCCCATGGATACACCGCGAAGACCAGGCTCACAGTTACTAATGGAATAAAAAACGGCAACCTTATATTGAGATACCTGGTCTACCGTTTCTGCTTTTTTATCAACCAGTGGTGTGATCACCGTTGGGATCTCGGGCAAGAGCGCCACTTCCACAAAGATCAAGGGCTCACTTGGCAACTGCGGATGAAAGAAGGCAAAGCAACGACGATCTGGCTGAAGTCGACGACGCAAGTCGTCCCAACCATCAATCGCATGAACTGCTTCATGTTGAATTAATTTCTCTAGCACCTCTGCTGGAGATTTCCAGTCCACCTGATGCATTTTTAGGAAGCCTGGGTTAAACCAAGATGACAACAAATGGCGCATATCAAAATCCACCGCAGCCAACTCTGGTTTTTTATCTAGTAACTGCAATAGATCTCGACGCATCTGAACTACAGCTGCAGTCCCATGACTAGCACGATTGAGGCGTCTAAAGAATTCTTGGCGCGGAGATTCAGAAACCTTTTGAAGCTGGATGTAATTACGCGCGCTGGAATCGGCAACAAAATTTTGCGCCGCCTTGAGCACTGCGTCCGCTTCGGGATTGAGCTTCTCAAACAAAAAAGTAAAAAATGAGACGTGTTGGTCTTTTGCTAATTTGCGGTAGTTATTAACTACATCATCAGCCATGCTGAGTGCGTTAGATTCACCTCGCTCCGATATCAAACGCTTGATGGCGTTATTTGCCTTAGATAAATTGCGAGCTTTGGTTAACTTCTCCAGCATGGATATCTTTCAGTTTAAGTAAATATGCTCAGAAAATAGGCAATTTTCGTAAAAAACCAATGCATCACCAGGTAATTTAGTCAAATTTAAGAAATTGACTACAAAAGACCTAGAAAACTCGATTTTTAACTACTGATAACTGCCGTTTTTCGGATTTACTCTTACTATAAGGTAAATTCCAAAAATAATCATGGGTACGGAAAGCCACTGCCCCATAGATAAACCGAGGCCCAAGAGGCCCAAGAAGGCATCAGGCTCGCGAGCAAATTCCGCTAGGAAACGGCAAATGCCGTAACCCAATAAAAATAAGCCAGAAATCTGCCCTACCCTGCGCGGTTTACTGGAATATATCCAAAGCACGATCCCCAGGCAAATGCCTTCACCCAAGAATTGATAAATCTGGGAGGGATGGCGCGGAATGGAGTCCACCATTGGGAACACCATAGCCCATGGTAGGTCTGTTGGCCTCCCCCATAACTCGCCATTAATGAAATTACCTAAGCGGCCAAATGCCAAACCAAATGGAACAAGTGGCGCAACTAAGTCACTCACAACAAAGAAGGAAACCTTGCGGCGATAGGCAAACCAGAGCAAGGCCAATAAGACTCCTAGCAGGCCGCCATGAAAAGACATGCCACCCTCCCATATCTTGAAGATACTCAGAGGATTCGCAAGATAGTAGCCGGGCATATAAAACAAGGTGTAACCCAAACGTCCACCCAGCACCACGCCTAAAACGCCAGCAAATAAAAGATCCTCAAGATCTTTATATGACCAACCCAAAGATTGATATCGCGGAGTACGGATGCGCAGACGACCTAATAATAAAAATTGAGCAAATGCCAATAGATACATTAGCCCATACCAATGAATGGCAAATGCGCCAATCCGAATTACAGCAGGATCAAATTCTGGATGAATCAACATACTGAGTAATCAGCAATCATGCTTTAGATTGATCAAAATTATGCAGCTCATGACCAAGGTCACGATAAGCCTTATACCGCTCGCGACCTGCAAGGCGCTCAGATTCATTGATCGTGACAACCTCAACAATACGAGGGAAACGTGCAAGCAATGCCGGAACATCAGATGGCATTTTCATACCCAAGTGAATGAGTACATCCGCATGCGGCAACTGAGACAAGGCAGGTGATAAAAAATGATCTGTCAGCAAGATGGGTGTATCTATCGCTGCTTCATCTTCGATAAAGCAATGTGGCAGGAAATCTGTTGCACTAAATGTCCATAGCAGTTCATCTAATTTTTTGAGGTCTGCTCTTTCGCCCACCATCACGATGTTGCGTACAGACTCGCCAGCAGGTGTAGCGCTCCAGATCTTGCGCGTTAAGCGACAAGCGTATTCCAGCTTATCGCTAACGTTGCTATGAAAATCAATACGAGCCATGAATGACTTTCTGCGCTTATTTTTGATCTAACAAGTAATTCACAAGCAAAGGTACTGGGCGTCCCGTTGCACCTTTAGCGGCACCACTCTTCCAAGCGGTTCCAGCAATATCCAAATGAGCCCATTTATATTTTTCAGTGAAGCGCGATAGGAAACAAGCGGCAGTCACGCTACCAGCCGGACGTCCACCAATATTGGCAACATCCGCAAAATTCGATTTGAGTTGTTCATGGTAAGCCGCATCTAAAGGCAAACGCCATACAGTATCCAAAGAGGCGTGCCCCGCTTTAGTAAGAGAGTTCACTAAACCCTCATCATCTGAAAATACGCCACTATGTACATGACCCAATGCAATGATGCAGGCCCCAGTTAAAGTGGCTACATCAATCACAGCCTTGGGCTTGAAGCGCTCAACGTAAGTTAAGGCATCGCACAAAATCAGTCGACCTTCTGCATCGGTATTGAGAATCTCAATCGTTTGACCAGACATACTCTTCACAATATCGCCGGGGCGTGTGGCATTGCCGGAAGGCATATTTTCACAAGTCGGAATTACGCCGATGACATTCTTCTTCAACTTCATTAATG
The DNA here is from genome assembly GCF_002282275.1 of Polynucleobacter sp. 39-46-10. Classification (NCBI taxonomy): domain Bacteria; kingdom Pseudomonadati; phylum Pseudomonadota; class Betaproteobacteria; order Burkholderiales; family Burkholderiaceae; genus Polynucleobacter; species Polynucleobacter sp. 39-46-10. Next base: position 2,770 of record NZ_NCJB01000226.1, read on the forward strand.
CTGTGGCATACATCGTGCCAATCACAGAGGCAGCGCCGCACATGTCGTACTTCATCTCATCCATGGCTTCGCCAGGCTTCAAGGAAATACCACCTGTATCAAAGGTGATGCCTTTACCCACCAACACAATCGGAGCCTCGCCAGCTTTACCACCTTGGTGACGCATCACAATAAATTGTGGCGGCGTATCTGAACCTTGGGCTACCGATAAAAAAGAGCCCATGCCCAAAGCTTCAATTTGCTTGCGGCCCAAGACCTCCACCTTGAGGCCAGTCTTCTTGCTTAAGCCCTGCGCCGCTTTACCTAAGTAAGTTGGCGTACAAATATTCGGAGGTAAATTACCCAAGTCTTTAGCCAAGTTCATACCCTCAACCATCGCAGCACCCTCTGGAACTGAGGCCTTGAGCTCTTTGGCACAAGCGTCATTACCTGCAAAGATGAGATGTGCAAAAGTATCCGGCTTATCTTTGGCCTTAAATTTCATGGCTGGCTGACGAACTCCAAAACGATAGGCTTGATCGCCTGCATATTGAATTGTCAAACGCACCTCTTCTGCAATGAAATCAGCTCGATGACCTAAGGCGAAGCTCGGAATAAACCACAAAGCATTTTGGATGGAGCCCCCACTCAACTGCTTCAAAGCAGCGCGAGCAATTTTTGAGTAAGAGCTCAAACTGCGTGCACTAGCAGGGGCAATATCGCCCAAAGACACCAAGAGAACGCGTTTCACTTTTACCCCAGATGCGACCCAGGATTTTTCAGCTCGAATGACGCAAGTAGATGCTTGCTGAGCATCAAGGTCACCAACCAGATTGGCATGGGTGACAGAGCCCCCAAGCAAGCGATCCAATTCGAGCAATAGCCCAGACTTAGCCTTGGAGGCTTCAAGGGCATCTAAATCGGCTTTTGAGTAGGCTAAAACCAAGCAATCAGAGCTCTGCGCCAATAAAGTGGCTAGACTGGCCTTGAGCTGCTTCGGATTATTGAGGTCGGCTTGCGCGAAATTCTTAGTGCTAAATTGAATAGTCATGATGTCTTGAGGTATTTTTAAGTCAATTCAAGGAAAAAAATGGGTGTTTATCCATTATCCTCCGAGATGCAGGTTCACATCTTGAGTGAGCCAATAACAGCTAACTCATTATTTATTCATGATTTTTCACCAAGCCCTTCGCCGCGAACTCAGTTTTACGACTGGTGGCGTTTTTTTGGTCTTGGTCACCATCATGATTACCACCCTAGTCATTCGAATTTT
>NZ_NCJB01000227.1:0-4008 GCF_002282275.1 Polynucleobacter sp. 39-46-10
CTTTATACTGTTTGCCACCGGTTTTTATGACCGCGTACATGGTTTGAAACCTCAATTAATATCTACATTTAAGCTAATCCACCCTGGATGAGCTAAGCCCATTATTATATCTTGCATGACGAGCACTGTCAAAACCAATGAATTAAGCCAAATTTTGGCTCCTATTGCCTTAGATTTCAAGGCCTTAGATGAAGTAATTCGCCTGCGATTAGCCTCAAAAGTTGCCTTAATTGACCAAATCTCGACTTACATCATCCAGGCAGGCGGAAAACGGGTTCGACCAGCCCTTTTGCTACTAGTCAGCAAGGCCTTAGCCAATGGTAGAGAAACTCCCCATGCCTTAGAGCTGGCAGCCGTAGTGGAATTTATCCACACAGCCACCCTACTCCATGATGACGTTGTCGATGAATCCACTCTAAGAAGGGGTCGCGAGACTGCCAATGCCGCTTTTGGCAATGCTGCGAGCGTGCTAGTGGGCGATTTCCTCTATTCCAGAGCTTTTCAGATGATGGTGGGGCCAAATGACCTAAGAGTCATGGAAATCCTGTCCGATGCAACCAATACGATTGCAGAGGGGGAAGTTTTACAGCTCCTCAATATGAATGACCCCGAAGTTGATGAAAAGAGTTATTTACGGGTGATTCGCTATAAAACCGCCAAATTATTCGAAGCATCCACAGAGCTTGGGGCAATTTTGGCGCAAGCATCGGATGGTTATCGAGAGCAGGCTGCTGCTTTTGGTCGCCACATTGGTACAGCCTTCCAATTAATGGATGACCTATTGGATTACACGGCTGACGCATCCCAAATGGGGAAAAATGCTGGCGATGATTTGAGAGAAGGAAAGCCTACGCTGCCGCTCATTTATCTTCTTGAAAACGGTAGTACTGAAGAGCAATTACTGGTTCGCGCAGCGATCGAGCAAAATCAAGACTTACCTGATGACGTCTTCCAGCAGATTCTGAGCGCAGTACAAAATTCTGGGGCTTTGGATTACACCCAAGCGGCCGCAAAACGAGAAGTAGATCTTGCGCTCGAATGTCTCAAAGACTTTCCTCAAAACGAATCAACAACAGCGTTACACGCTCTGTGCAAATACTCGTTATCTAGGCAAACCTAGGCTCCAACGCTTTTTACTCTGATATCGCGTGCAGTGATGCGGGCCTTTTCTGCCTCATCACGTAAGCGCAAAATTTCCTCTGCACTGAGTCGCTCTAAATTGGAATAGTCCAATTTCCACGAAGGGTCTGAAGCCCAAACCAAAGGGGATTGCACCGTTGTTCGGCCTGCTGGAGCACCCTCTAACAAGCGAAGAGCCAATTCAAAATTGGAGTCTTGCGATTGAATATTGTTGGGAAGAGCTGCAGCATTGCCTAAGGGAAAGTCACTAAAGAGCAGACGGGGGACACCGCAATATTCCACAATATCTTTTGCCGCACCCATGATTACCGTGGGAATACCAGCAGCCTCCAAATATCGCGCCAATAAACTTTGGCTCTGATGGCAAATAGGGCAATTGGGAATCAGCACTGCAACATCAACATGATCTTCGCGCAGCTTACTCAGAATCAAGGGCGCATCAACCTCCAAGGTATGACGTTGACTGCGATTGGTGGGTAGCCCATAAAAATGTTGCGACAGGGACTGAATGCGTGCGTTTGCAGCAGCGCGCTTCGCTGCGCCCAGTGGAAACCAGCAATTACTATCCTGCATGTCGGCATTACGCCTATCAACCCCGACATGGGCAATACGCAAGTCTGCATCCTCATCAATTGAGCGAGTATAGGGGTCATAAAACTTAGCGGCTGCGTTATAGGGGGCACCAGGTCCTTGAGGGCCTTTACTGGCATCAAACGGGACTGCAGTAGTAACTAAACCTAGAATTGAATGTTTAAGTGGCTTTTGCAGTGGGGCAAAAGGCACCTCAATGTAGTGGGCCCAAACATAGGGTGTTTCATATCCCAAACCTAAATAGTAATTACGGGTACGCTCAATATAACGAACTGGCTGGTCCAATTCAGGTGCAAATTGCAGTTCAGAATTCTTAGTCATCAATTGATCCCTGTAAGATATTGCTTATCAAATATTAACTATCAGGAGAATTCATTATGGCTCAATGGCTCAGATTTCAACATCAAGGCAAATCCGGCTTAGGACAAGTTCAAGGGGATCAGATTGCCGTGTACACAGGCGATCTATTTAACAATCCCCAAGCTACTGGAGAGACATTAAAGCTATCCGATGTCACTATCGATATCCCATGCACTCCATCCAAAATGGTTGCCATGGTGGATAACTTTCATGCGCTGGTTACCAAACTGGAGCATGCCGTGCCGGCAGAGCCTTTGTATTTTCTGAAAGGCAATAACTCTTTCTTAGCAGCCAATCAAACCATTCGCACTCCAAAGTCTTACTCTGGAAAAGTCGTTTATGAGGGCGAACTCGGCATCGTCATCGGGAAAGCCTGTCATGAAGTAGATGAAGCGCAAGCGGCCGCTGCCATTTTTGGTTACACCTGCATTAACGATGTCACTGCAATTGAAATTTTGAATCGCGATCCTGGATATGCACAGTGGACACGCTCTAAGAGCTTCAATACTTTTGGAGTCTTTGGCCCTTACATCACCACCGATGTAGATCCAAGCAAGTTAACAATTAAAACTGTTTTGAATGATCAAGAGCGTCAGAACTACCCCATCGCCGACATGATTTTCCCACCAGCAAAATTGGTTAGCCTGATCTCACAAGATGTCCCACTGCAAGCTGGCGACATCATTGCTTGCGGAACTTCTGTTGGGGTTGGTTCAATGAAGCCCGGCAGTAATGTCAGCATCATCATTGATGGTGTTGGACGCTTAGATAATCGCTTCGAATAGGTCATTAAGGTTGTTGGTCTAATCCCAACACCCCAAAACAAAAACCCTCACCATGTTTAGTGGTGAGGGTTTTTTAATACTCAATTACTTTAGGTGTTGAATCTACCTATTTCTGTAGAGGCTTAGTAACCAGAAACAGATGGCAACGCCAAGCTACCTTTAGAGGCCTGAACGTTTTCATCAAGGTACTTTGTTAATGCAAAGACGGTATTGAGGCAAGGTGTTGGTGTTTCGGTAATCTTTCCAAGCTCAATTACGGAACCCAATAGAGCATCGATCTCTAAGCTACGACCCGCCTCCAGGTCCTGCAACATCGATGTTTTATGCTTACCGACTTTTTCAGCACCAGCAATACGACGCTCAATATCTACGCGGAAAGTGACGCCTAACTTCTCGGCAATCGTTTGCGCTTCAGCCATCATATTGCGAGCCAACTCTTTAGTCAGTGGATACTGGCAAATGCCCTCCAAAGTTCCATGAGTCAAAGAGCTGATTGGATTGAAAGTCATATTGCCCCACAACTTCAACCAAATCTCAGAGCGAATGTCTTCCAGGATTGGTGACTTAAATCCAGCTGCAGACATCATTTCTGACATCTTCTGAATACGCTCAGTCTGTTTGCCATCTAACTCACCTAATGGGAAGCGATTGCCTTCAACGTGACGGATCACGCCAGGAGCCTGAGTAAAGGTTGCTGGATAGACCACGCAACCTATGATGTTGTTTGGATTAATTGCATTCTTCGCAACCCCACCAGCATCAACTGTTTCGACAGAGTGATCTTGATAGTCGCCACCCAACTTCTGGAAGTACCACCAAGGAATGCCGTTTTGCATTGGAATCAAAATCGTTTCTGGGCCCATGATTGCAGCGAGATCCTGAATGATCGGCTCAACTTGGTGCGCCTTCACTGCCAAAATCACAACATCTGGAGTCTCTGCATCACGAATTTTTTCAACCGCTTTCACCTGTGCCACCAAAGGCTCAGGTTGGTCATCCATAATTAATGCAAGGCCACGCTCTTTAATTGCCGCCAAAGTGGCGCCACGCGCAACTACCGTGACATCATTGCCGGCTCGTGCCAACATGACAGCAAGGTAACCGCCAATCGCGCCCCCTCCACCGATCACAC
>NZ_NCJB01000008.1:0-29859 GCF_002282275.1 Polynucleobacter sp. 39-46-10
CCCTGCTCCATCCGACGCTCAACACCCCAAAAAGACCAACCCAGGACTGTTTGTGCGGGAGGTGAGTGTCTTTAAGCGCTAGGGTAATTTATTAAGTTTTGAACCTAGTAATGATACCAGTTTTGCGTATAAACCCTTGGATTCCCAGCCAATTGGGCTTAGAAGGTAATAAGCCCCTCAGTCTTGCGACCGAGGGGCTTATTTTGACTAAAACTGGGCTAACTTTAGGACTTTGCGCTTTGCTCGATGATGGTCTTAATTTGAGCCAAAACAGTCTGGTCTTCCATGGTGCTGATGTCACCAGGATCGCGCCCTTCAGCAACTGCCTGGAGCGCCCGACGAACAATCTTGCCAGAGCGCGTCTTAGGCAATGCGGTAACAACATAAACACGACCTGGACGAGCAATCGCGCCTAGGGTAGTGTCCACAGTTTTCATGCATTCCGCTTCTAGGGTGGCTGTATTTGAGGAATCCTTCGGAATCACAAAGGCAATCGCAGCCTGGCCCTTGAGTTTGTCTTCAATACCCACCACTGCAACTTCAGAGATATTTGGATGACTAGAAATACTCTCCTCGATCTCACGAGTACCCAATCGGTGGCCAGCAACGTTAATCACGTCATCAGTACGACCCAAGATAAAGAAGTAACCGTCTTTATCTTTAATACCCCAGTCAAAGGTGGAGTAAATGGTCTTACCCGGAATGGTTTCCCAATAAGTGCTAACAAAACGCTTGTCATCATCCCATACCGTTTGCATGCAACCCGGAGGCAAAGGTCCTTCAATCGCAATAACGCCCTTCTGATCAGGGCCCAACTCTTCAGATGTTGCATCATCGAGCAGCTTCATATTGTAACCAAATGAAGGGACGCCTGGTGAACCACATTTATGTGGCATGACTTCTACACCACGCTGAATTGCCAGCATTGGCCAACCCGTTTCTGTCTGCCAATAGTTATCCACGATCGGTTTATTAATGGCTCCATGAATCCATGTCGCGGTTGGTTCATCCAAGGGCTCACCCGCCAAGAACAAGGCGCGTAAACTCGACAAATCATATTTGGTTAAGAACACGGGGTCTTGTTTCTTGAGGACGCGAACCGCAGTTGGTGCAGAGAACATGACTGACACTTTGTACTTCTCGACCAGTTCCCACCAGATACCAGCATCAGGACGCAATGGCGTACCTTCATACATGATGGTTGCCATGCCGTTTAGCAATGGCGCGTAAATGATGTAGCTATGCCCCACTACCCAACCAATGTCAGACGTACAGAACATCGTTTCACCAGGATTGCCGCAGAAAATATGCTTCATGGTTGAAGCTAATGCCACTGCATAACCACCGGTATCACGTTGGACTCCCTTTGGTTTACCAGTCGTACCGGAGGTATACAGGATGTATGAAGTGTGAGTTGCATCAACCCACTCAATTGGAACCAAATCATTGAGATGCTTTTGGCGCTCAGTGGTGTAATCCAAATCGCGACCTACAACGGTAGTGAATTCAGTCAGACCACGATTCACGATTAATACTTTTTCTGGTTTATAGGTCGCCAGTGTGATGGCCTCATCTAGCAGGGGCTTATATGGAACCGGTTTACCGCCACGCGCACCCGCTTCTGCAGTCACAATCATTTTTGGTTTTGCATCATCAATACGGGATGCCAAGCTGTGTGATGCAAAGCCGCCAAACACCACAGAGTGAATTGCACCAATACGTGCACATGCCAGCATTGCGAAACACGCTTCAGCAATCATCGGCATGTAGATCAATACACGATCGCCCTTTTTGACGCCGTTGGCTTTGTAGATTGCAGCCATACGATTGACTTCTTCGTAGAGCTCTTTAAATGTGTACGCCTTTTCTAGGCCTGTTTCTGTTGAAACAGCAACCAGAGCAATTTGATCTGGACGATCCTTAAGGTGGCGGTCCACAGCGTTGTAGCAAAGGTTGGTTAAGCCACCTTCAAACCATTTGGCAAACGGGGGGTTTGCGTAATCCAGAACTTTATTAAAAGGCTTTTCCCAATGAATAAGTTTTGCCTGCTCTCCCCAGAATCCATCTGGGTCTTTAATGGAGCGTTCGTGTTCTGATTTATAGGACATGGTCAACCTAAATAAGTAAATTAAAGTGTCTGGGATTACTGAATCTTGCCAACTCCTTTGCTGCTTGAAACCTTAGCAGTAGAGCTAGTTGCATGCGCAGAACCATTTTTCGCAGATTTTGCAAGCCCTGTCGATGCGGATTTATGCTGAGATGCAGCATTAATTTTGGAAGATTTACCCTTAGTTGAAGCTTTTGACGGCTTTGCTTGTGAACATTTTGCCCCTTTTGCACATTTTTTACCCGCTGCTTTTGGCTTATCCAGGCTGAGGCTGCCATTTTCAGCCATTGCCAATGGAATATCCCCGGAGCGCTGACTAGTTTTAGGGATCAAAACGGTTGATCCGGCCCGAATTCGCATGCCCTTAGGAATGGCATTGACCTCCCTAAGAGCATCCACATTAACGCCTAGCGTTTTAGCGGCCTTATCCACTGGCTCCGTTTTAGTCACCCGAACAGCAGTCCAAGAAGATAGTGGTTTGGTGTACTTCTTGAGATTTTCTTGGAAGATTTCCGCATGCCCGAACGGCAGCAAAATCTGTTGATTGGCATTGCTGAGGATTACTGGCTTATTAAAGGATGGGTTCAGACTATGGAACTCATCTTGCGGAATCTCAGACAACTTAATCGCTAGATCTACATCGATATCACTACCCACATCCACCGCCACAAAATAGGGGTGATTTTCTAACTCAGGCAAAACAATACCGTAGGCCTGAGGATCTAAAACAATCTGCCGGTAAGCCATCAACTTAGGTACGTAGTTCCGCGTCTCATTGGGCATTTTGAGGCTCAGATAATCTGTCGGGAGTCCTGCGGCTAAATTACGCTTTTGCGCTTTAGCAATATTCCCCGCGCCCCAGTTATAGGCGGCTAAAGCGAGATCCCAGCTACCAAACTGCTTATGCAATCGCTGAAGGTAATCCAATGCAGCATCGGTTGATAGCAATACATCTCGCCGCTCATCCCTAAACACGTTTTGCGTCAACTGAAAATCTTTACCGGTTGCCGGCATAAATTGCCACAAGCCCATCGCCTTAGCGCTAGATTTCGCATTGGTGACAAATGCGCTCTCAACAAATGGGAGCAATGCAATCTCTGTCGGCATATTTCGGGCATTGACTTCTTGCACGATATAAAAGAGATAGCGTGATGAACGGGCCATTGAGCGATGAACATAGTCGGGGCGTGCACTCAACCAACGCACTTGCTCAATCTCCAGCGGGGTGTTCATGGGCTCCATTTCAAAGCCATCCCGAATGCGAATCCACAAATTACTTGATGGAGCATACATATCACTGACAGACTGACTCTTTAAGTCGACCCGCTTTGCTTTTGCTGCACGTGAATCTTTTGCAGGAGGTGCATCAGAGGACCAATCTCCAGTACTTGCACAACCTGAGAGTACGGCAATCAGTAATATTGCCGCAAAGCGCCACAACATCAGAACCGATCCTTCCAGGCGCGTACTACTGCCAAGACATGCGCAGGGGTCGGCAAGGACTTTTCACCTGAGACCTCAACTGCCGCGTCGATGACAGCTTGTTGATCACAGCGCATGAATGGGTTGACTTGAAGCTCTTGTCCAATAGTCGTTGGCAAGGTCGGTAGATGTTGATCGCGCAGAGCCTTAGCAGCTTCTGCCCAGGTAATCAGATTCGCATTATTAGGTTCAACCGCTAAAGCAAACCGGATATTAGATAAGGTGTATTCATGAGTGCAATACACCAAGGTATTTTTTGGTAACGCGATGAACTTAGCAAGAGACTGACTCATCTGCGTTGGAGTGCCCTCGAATAAGCGGCCACAACCAGAGGCAAATAGGGTATCGCCACAAAACAGCATGGGCTCGACGACGTTAGCCTGCATATTTGCAAAGTAAGCAATGTGACTCAAAGTATGGCCGGGTACCTCGTACACCTCAAAACTAATACGTGGTGCAACCACTTCAATCTTGTCGCCTTCCATCATGGCATTCGTACAGCCTGGAATATCAATACTTGCAGGACCATAAACAGGAACTTGAACACCCAAAAACTCTAATAAGTTCAATATGCCGCCAGTGTGGTCAGCATGATGATGTGTAATTAGAATGCCAGTTAGCGTCAGATTTTTTTGTTCGAGATATTGCAGAACTGGGGCAGCATCACCCGGATCTACGATCAGAGCCGATTGACCATCATGGATACACCAGATGTAATTGTCATCAAATGCCGGTATCGGCCAAACCTGCAATAAAGTATTCTTCACCATAGACCGATGATACCAACCCTACCCTCCCCATCTCAGATGCCTGCACCACCATGGAGTTCATGGGAAAAGTGGCTGCAATCACCTCCTGGACGCTATGTTCTTGCCTGGGAGCAAAAATGCTTCAATCAAATCGTGGCTGATGTCTTTGGTTTTTATGCCGTACAAATCGGTTTACCCCAAATCAATACCTTGGCAGAAAACCGCATGCCTTTGCATGCCCTGCTTATTCACTCCAATGACCGCCAAAAACAGGCTAGTCAATTTAACTGGCATCAAGTTGAGGGCAATGCGATTGAGCTGCCCTTTGCCTCTGAAACTATCGATTTATTGGTGCTGCCACATGTTTTGGAGTTTGCCGCAGATCCCCATCAAATTCTACGAGAGGCTGAACGCGTCTTGCGCCCTGAGGGCCGCTTAATTATTTCGGGCTTTAATCCCGCCAGTCTTTGGGGTATGCGCCAATATCTCAGCAGATTGATTGGCAACCCTTATCTGCCAAGAGATGGTCAATTTATTAGCCTCCTCAGAATTAAAGATTGGTTGCAGCTCTTGAACTTCTCATTAGATCGAGGCCATTTTGGGTGCTACAAACTCCCACTCAGCGGCGAATCAGGTATGGCCAGAATGGACTTTATGGAGCCCGCAGGCAACCGTTGGTGGCCTATTTTTGGGGCTGTTTTCTTGGTCTCAGCTATTAAGCGCCAGCAAGGTATCCGCCTCATTGGACAAGTCCAGGGCTTGCGCATCCCAGCAATGACCCAATTAAGCCCAGCAGCCGAAAGCCGGCAGAATTTGGCAAATGGCCAAGACAAAGTAAATTAACGGTATGCCCCACACCAAATCCCTCCCCCATATTGTTATTTATACCGATGGCGCCTGCAAAGGCAATCCCGGGCCTGGTGGCTGGGGTGCGGTTTTACGCTCGGGCGGCCATGAGAAGCATTTACACGGGGGCGCAGAGCACACAACCAATAACCGCATGGAAATTAGTGCGGTGATTCATGCACTGCGAGCCCTCAAACAAACTAGCTCAGTAGAACTTTGGACGGACTCCCAATATGTTCAAAAAGGTGTAACTGAGTGGCTAGAAGGTTGGAAAAAAAGAGGCTGGAAGACTGCCAGCAAGGATCCCGTCAAAAATGCGGATTTATGGCAAGAATTAGACGCCCTCATCCCTGACCACAAAATCTCTTGGCATTGGGTGCGCGGACACAATGGCCATCCGGGAAATGAGCTCGCAGACCTCCTGGCAAACAAAGGTGTAGAGGAGTTTCTGCCCTAGGCTGAATCAGCCTTGGGATGCCCGTTTTTAGCGGTCTTATGAGAGAATGAACCGATTCAAAGCTGGTACAGATTTCACCGCTAAACCCATACAGAACCAAGAAAAACTCCGAGACCGTGTCAAAAATTGAATCAGCACTCGATAAAGTAGTTGCCAAGTTGCCCTTACTCAAAAACACGATAAAGGCACGCTTATGCACTCTTTGGCAAAAAGCCTCCCCATATCTTGGTACGGTCAAAAAATTAGATTACGCAACAGCAAAGGAATTCGCACTTAAGTACAAGTGGCGCATTTTGGCTGTACTGGTTGTTTTATATGCGGGCTCCAAGACATTAGATTACTTCTTCCCCGCTACCGGCAAAACGGGTGGACCACAAACCATTACGAGCGTCGTGGTGGAGAAAAAAGACATTCCGTTAATTATTGAGGCAACTGGCACGATCATCTCCAGCAGTATTGTGGATATTCGCCCAATGACTACCAATACTGTGAAAACGATTCACGTCAAAGATGGGCAGGAAGTTAAAGAAGGCGAACTCCTCTTTACTCTGGATGATCGTAATGATCGCGCCAACTATGAGAAATTAAAAGCATTAGCAGACGATGCTCAGAAACAATACTTGCGCGCCAAAGAGTTAGTCGCCAAAAACTTCATCTCTAAGGCAGGCCTGGAGACCTCTCTGGCTAATGCAAAATCAGCTCAAGCTGCTGCACGCTCAGCTCAAGTGCAACTCTCCTTTGACTCCATTCGCTCACCTATTGCGGGTCGTGCAGGTATTGTGAATGTGTTCCCAGGATCCTTAGTGCAAGCAAGCAATATCGTCACAACCGCAACTAGCTCAACAGCAACCTCTAGCGTTGGCTCTATGGTGACAATTACCCAACTGAATCCGATCAACGTTCAATTTGTTGTGCCTGAGAAAGATATTCCTTTGTTAATGGAAGGCAAACAGGCTGATGCGCCACTCAAAGTCAAAGTCAGCGTTGGCAATGATGCCAAAGCCATTTATGAAGGCGAAGTGCTTGTAATCGATAACCAAGTCGACCCCAGCATTGCAGCAGTGCGAGTGCGCGCTCAAATTCCGAACGAGAAGATGACTTTATTGCCCGGGCAATTTGCTCGCGTCTCATTAAATGCCAACACCCTCAAAGACGCTATTGCAGTGCCATCTGAAGCAATCGTAATTAGCCCTAAGGGGCGACTGGTGTACGTTGTAGATAAGGATGACAAAGTACAGTCCAAGCCTATTAAAGTCGTTTATGAATATCAAGGCACTTCAGTGATTTACGGGATCGAAGCCGGTGACCGAGTTGTTGTAGAGGGCAAGCAAAACTTGCGTCCTGGCAGCAAAATCAGAGAAGCAAAGAAACCAAGTGCTGCATCCGCTCCAGCTAAAGTAGCGGCTCCTGCCCCAGAGAAAAAATGACGCTTTCTGAGTTATGTATTAGGCGGCCCGTCATGACGGTGTTGCTGTCGATTGCAACCGTGATTGCCGGCACAGTCGCGTATTTCAAGATTCCGGTTGCTGCACTTCCTAGCTTTAATACGCCCATCATTTCTGTTAGCGCTAGCCTTCCTGGGGCTGCTCCAGAAAATATGGCCTCCTCTGTGGCGCTGCCATTGGAAAAAGAGTTCTCGACCATTGATGGCATCAAAGTCATTAGCTCCACCAATACACTTGGCAGCACCAGCATCACCCTCGAATTTAATAATGACCGCGATATTGATAAAGCCGCAGTAGATGTGCAAGCGGCATTACTAAGAGCTCAAAAGCGCCTGCCGATTGAAATGACGGTGCCGCCGTCTTATCGCAAGATTAATCCCGCCGATACCGCCGTCCTCGTCATTCGCATGAGTTCTCCCTCGATGAGCCTCTCCGAAATTAATGCGTATGCTGAAAATTTATTGGCGCCCTCCATCTCGACCATCACAGGTGTTTCACAAGTTCAGGTTTATGGCGCTAAGCGTTACGCTGTTCGTGTCAGCGTTAGGCCAGATGCCTTAGGCAATCGCAATATCACCATGGAAGAATTGGCCCTTGCAATCAATAAGGCCAACACCAATAGCCCCGTAGGCACCCTAGACGGCCCACGCCAACTGATTACGATTTATGCCAACCCTCAATTAGTTAAGGCAGAAGAATTTAGCAACCTAGTCATTGCTCAGCGCAATGGCCTGCCCGTATATCTTCGCGATGTTGCAGATGTGCAAGAAAGTTTTGAGGATGTGAGAACCTTTGCCACATCAGCCGGCGAACGCTCGATTGCGATTGGTATTTTGCGACAACCCAATGCCAATACGGTAGAGCTTGTCAAAGCAATCAAAAAGTTGCTCCCTACTTTTCAAGAGCAAATGCCAGCGTCTATCAAATTAACGCTGATTAATGATAGATCTCTATCGATCATTGAGGCGATTCATGATGTCAATGTGACCCTGGCATTAACCATTCTGTTAGTTGTTCTCGTGATATTCCTATTCTTAAAAAGAATATCGGCAACCCTGATCCCCTCGATCAGCCTTCCCATCTCCCTGATCGGCGCATTCTTTTTGCTGTACTTTATGGGCTACAGCTTAGATAACATTTCCTTACTTGGAATTACTCTTGCAGTTGGGCTGGTAGTTGACGATGCCATCGTGGTTCTTGAGAACATCATGCGCTACATCGAGCAAGGCATGGACCCACTGAAGGCGTCACTCAAGGGCAGCAAAGAGGTGGGATTTACCATCATCTCCATCTCTATTTCATTGGTTGCAGTATTTATTCCGCTTTTCTTTATGGCGGGCCCTATCGGCCTTCTCTTTAGAGAGTTTGCCGTAGTGGTTTCACTTTCTATTTTAGTCTCTGCAGTAGTCTCCCTTACTGTGGTTCCCTTGCTTTGTAGTCGCTTTCTTCCCAAACCTGGAGAGCACCCAACAGAATATGCCATCACGAAAAAGTTTGATCGCATCTTTGAGTACACGCTTAAAAAGTACATTCAATACTTAGATCTAGCCCTAGCCAATCGCAAAAAAGTCTTGTGGGGTGCGGTTGCCTCCTTCTTTATCACAATTGCTCTTTTTGTATACAGCCCAAAAGGGTTTTTTCCAGAAGAAGATATTGGTCAAATCATAGCTACAACAGAAGCATCCGAAGATACCTCCTTTAAAGCGATGCTAGAACTTCAAGATCGTGCTGCAGAGATTGTTAATAATGATCCCAACGTTGCTAACTCAATCTCTATCTTAGGTGGCGGTCTAAGCGCAGGCAGAAATACGGGTCGCTTCTTCATCATTCTCAAATCTAAGGGCGACCGCGAAAAAATGGCTAAGGTCATTGAAGGCTTGCGAATCAAGTTTAAAGAGATCCCAGGGCTACAGGTATACATGCGCCCCGTTCAAAATTTACAACTGGGCGGACGCAGTAGTAAGAGTCGCTACCAATTTACTTTACAGAGCGTTGGCTTTGAGGGCGTTAATGACTGGGCTGACAAGCTTACGCAAAAAATGCGTGCTGACCCCATCTTCCGAGATGTCACCAGCGACTCTCAACTTAAGGGCCTTAACGTCAAAATTGAGATCAATCGTGAGCAGGCTGCGAGTGCTGGCGTCACTATTGCTGATATCCGTAATGCGCTCTACAACTCCTTTGGTGAGCGCCAGGTGTCCACCATTTATACGCCAGTGAACACCTATTATGTGATCTTAGAAACCGCTGAGAACGATCGTCAATTTGAAACTGATCTCAATAAGGTTTATGTCAGGGGTCGTGCAACCGATAAGTTAATTCCCCTCTCTAGCCTGGCTACTTTTGTTCGCAGCATTGGTCCGACAGCGGTAAATCATCAAGGCCAAATTCCGGCAGTGACAATTTCATTCAACTTAGCTCCAGATATCTTTTTGGGTGACGCTACCAAAGCAATTGATGGCTTTGTAAAAGCAGTAGGATTGCCGCCCTCTATTATTACCAGCTATGGTGGTGATGCAGCGGTATTTAAAGATAATCAGTCCGGTCAAATCATATTGATATTGGCAGCTTTAGGTGTTATATACATTTTGCTGGGCGTGCTTTATGAGAGTTATATTCACCCACTAACAATTTTGGCCGGCCTGCCTTCTGCTGCGATTGGCGCAATCCTATCCCTTCGTATCTTTGGCTTTGAGCTAACGATCGTTGCATCAATTGGTATCTTGCTACTGATTGGTATTGTGAAAAAGAATGCCATCTTAATGATTGACTTTGCATTGGATGCGCAGCGCAATCAAGGCATGTCGCCAGAAAAAGCGATTCGTGAAGCATGCATCTTGCGTTTTAGGCCAATCATGATGACGACTATTGCAGCCCTAATGGGTGCACTTCCAATTGCACTGGGCTTAGGTGCGGGAGCGGAATTGCGTCAACCTCTGGGTATCAGCGTAGCCGGAGGACTAATTTTCTCCCAATTTGTAACCCTCATCATTACCCCTGTGATCTACCTGTATTTGGATAAATATGCGGGTAATGGGCCTATGGACATCCCCCAATCTGTGTTGGAAAGCACCTAATGCGTCAAGTTATTCTCGATACCGAAACCACTGGTCTTAATCCCGCGACAGGTGATCGCATTATTGAAATCGGTTGCGTTGAAATGGTGGGTCGCCGTTTAACTGATCGCACTTTCCATTACTACATTAATCCTGAGCGCGATATTGATGCTGGCGCGTTTGCAGTGCATGGACTCTCTCGTGAGTTCTTATCCGATAAGCCAGTATTTGCCAATATTGTTGAAGAGCTAATTGAGTTTGTTGATGGTGCTGAGGTGGTTATTCATAACGCGGCGTTTGACTTGGGATTCCTGGATAACGAATTTGCTTTATTGAAGCGCCCTGCTTTCAGAGGCCTTACCTCCAAAATCACCGACACCCTTCTAGATGCGCGGCAGATGTTTCCAGGCAAGCGCAATTCGCTTGATGCACTCTGTGAGCGCTTCGCCATTAGTAATCAACATAGGACCCTGCACGGCGCCTTGTTGGATGCCCAGCTATTAGCCGAAGTCTATGTGGCCATGACGCGTGGCCAAGAAGATCTCTCAATTGATCTGATTGATTACACCGTCGACACTGATGCATCCGGCCAAATGAAAGCCTTGCCAAGCAATCTTAAACTCATGAGCGCGAGCGAAGAGGATTGCCAGCTACATGAAAAGATCTTAGGTGAAATTGCAAAGGCAAGCAAAAAGGACTCCGTATGGAGTCCTTCTGCCGCAACAAACTAACCACATAACTAAATATAAATTTAGATTTCAGCTGCGATCGCTTTACCCAAATCATCTGTACGAGCCTTGCCGCCCAAGTCAGGCGTGAGCGGAGAGCCTTCTTTTGCTAGGACTCGCTCAATCGCATTAAATATCGCTTTGCCTGCCTCCGGATAACCCAAGTGATCCAACATCATTGATCCAGACCAGATCTGCCCAATGGGATTAGCAATCATCTTTCCGTAGATGTCAGGGGCTGAGCCGTGAACAGGCTCAAACAGAGAGGGAAATTTTCCTTCTGGATTAATGCTTCCGGATGGTGCTACTGCAATGGTTCCAGTACAGGCTGGACCTAAATCCGACAAGATATCGCCAAATAGATTGCTAGCCACTACAACATCAAATCTGTCGGGGTTCATGACAAAATGCGCAGCCAAGATATCGATATGATATTTATCCATCCTGACATCACCAAATTGCTTCGTCATTTCTTCCACCCGCTCATCCCAATAAGGCATGGTGATTGCAATGCCATTGGACTTAGTGGCAGAGGTTAAATGTTTTTTGGGACGACTTTGGGCAAGATCAAAAGCATATTGAAGAATGCGGTCAACACCTTGTCTGGTAAAAATGGATTCCTGAATAACAAACTCTCGATCGGTATCGGGGAACATTTTTCCACCGACACTGGAATACTCGCCCTCAGTATTTTCACGTACGACGTAAAAATCAATGTCACCAGGTTTTCGGTTGGCTAATGGGCATGGCACACCAGGGAGGAGTCGAACTGGTCGCAAATTGACGTACTGGTCAAAGCAACGCCGAAACTGAATGAGGCTTCCCCACAAAGAAACATGATCTGGAAGAATGCTTGGCATACCAACCGCGCCAAAAAATATCGCGTCATATTGCATCAGGGTATTGAACCAATCATCGGGCATCATCTTGCCATGCTGGAGATAGTAATCGCAGCTAGCAAAATCGAAATGATCAAACTGCATACCGATACCAAACTTTTTGCTAGCAGCCTCTAGTGCGCGAACACCTTCTGGCATAACCTCTTTACCAATTCCATCGCCAGCAATAACCGCGATTTTTGGATTCTGAATTACTTTATTTTTCTGCATTTAATGTCTCATCCGATCTTCAGTGTGAATAGGTTTAGCTAATTGCCCGACGAATCTCATCCGCCTTAGGCTTAGAACCAATTACAGATTCTGTATCGTGCTCAGTTGTATTTTCAATGGTTTCAATAACCGCTTCTTGCATGCGGATGTTGTCCTTGGGACAAATAGGTGCACCATAGGTGGCCCACTTCTTCAATAGCGTCACCTCGTATCCACACTGAGCACACTTAGCTTTATTGCGACTCGCATTGCTCGGTCTTGGTGGTGGGAAAACAATTGCCTGATGTGGATATGGCCCAAGCTCTTGGCTAATCATCATCAAGCGTACCATCAACTCTTCGGTTGCATGGGCCATTCTGGCGGGACCCTCTAGT
Source organism: Polynucleobacter sp. 39-46-10 (assembly GCF_002282275.1). Lineage (NCBI taxonomy): Bacteria > Pseudomonadati > Pseudomonadota > Betaproteobacteria > Burkholderiales > Burkholderiaceae > Polynucleobacter > Polynucleobacter sp. 39-46-10. Next base: position 12,354 of record NZ_NCJB01000008.1, read on the forward strand.
CCTACAGTTTGGGCAATGCCTTTAAAGTCCTCACCGTGACCGCTAAAACAATCATCTACCGCATGGCAAAGTTCATGGACTAAGGTATCCAATAACTGAACAGGATCATCTAGCTTGGGGGAGATAAAAATCTCATTTACCCCGCCACCAGAACGCTCACGTGGCCAGCATTGACCCAATGTTGTCCTTGGGCTACTCGAGGCTGGAAAACCACAAGACACTCTGACCGGTGGAATTGCATAACCTGCTTTTGAAAAAACAGGTTCCAAATGTCTTACGGCATCTTCAAGCCAAGATTCTCTTACGGAGTGTTGCTTCATCGATAACTCATTTATATTTTAAGTTTGGTAGTTTTAGCTAAGGGGGACGGCTCTATTATCGCTGCCCCACTTTGACGTCACCAAATATGGCCTGAGCCTCACGTGGCAAACAGCGCCAGTAACGCTCGTTTGAAGGCACGGTACCACCTAAGGTTGCAGCAGCCTCCCAAGCCCATCTTGGCTTGTATAAAAATGCACGGGCTAAGGCAATCAAATCCGCATCTCCTTTTTGTAGAATGTCCTCTGCTTGCTGGGGTTCTGTAATCAAGCCGACTGTCATCGTAGGCAAACTAGATTGGTCTTTTACGATTTTGGCAAATGGCACTTGATAGTTGGGTCCAATTGCAATCTTTTGCAGCGGCGAAATACCACCAGATGAAATATGCACAAAATCACATCCCAATGGTTTTAAGCGGGATGCAAAATCAGCAGTCTCCTGCGGAGTCCAGCCACCCTCGATCCAATCGCTAGCCGAAATCCGAATGCCCAAAACACCTTGATATACCTCACGTACAGCTGCAAATAACTCCAAAAGGAAGCGGATGCGGTTTTCGTAAGAGCCGCCATATTCATCGGAACGTTGATTGGCAATCGGCGATAGAAATTGATGCAGCAGGTAACCATGTGCCCCGTGCAACTCAATGCCATCCACCCCTACTCGCTCAGCACGCTGCGCTGCAACAACAAATGCATTAATGAGCTCCACCAACTCGACCTTAGAGAGTTCATGTGGCAAACGCTCGTCCTTCAACTGTGGGATGGCAGAGGGAGCAAGGGTATCCCAGCCACCCTGCTCTTTGGACAGTAATTGACCGCCCTCCCAGGGTGTGGCGCTGGAGGCCTTTCTACCAGCATGTGCCAATTGAATAAAAACAGGCGTTTCTGGTGCCAGCTTGCGGGCTCTAGTGAGCTTATCTTTAAGAGCAGCCTCAGTCCGCTCATCCCACAAGCCAAGGCAGGCTGGTGTAATGCGACCTTCTGGAGTTACGCCAGTAGCCTCAATAATGAATAGTCCTGCCCCACTATTAAGGAGATTGCCCCAATGCATCAGATGCCAATCCTGCGCCTCTCCATTTACAGCTGAATACTGGCACATAGGCGCCACGACAATACGGTTTTGAAGGGTCAACGGCCCTCTGGGAGAGTTCAATGCAAAACTGGAAAATAAGAGGCTCATTTCAATACCTTTGAATTTGGCGGTGCGTAATGGAGATGAAAGCGATAAAATAGAACGGTAGGATAAACGAGACCATAAACTTGTGCGATCCCTCGCAATACAAGTTTATTGAACCTAAAACTAGCAAGAAATTATTAAGCAAAATACTATGAGCGCACCACAAGCCTTTGAATCAAAAGAAGATATCGGCCACTTTGTTGGCGGCAAAGTCGTCAACCCAAAAGACGGTCGTTTTGCCGATGTATTTAATCCATCTACTGGAGCAGTTGCAAGACGGGTTGCACTAGCCAGCCGTAAAGAGATTGATGATGCCGTTGCTGTGGCACAAACCGCTTTTCAGACTTGGAGTCTGACCCCTCCACTGCGCCGCGCACGGATCATGTTCAAGTATCTTGAATTGCTCAATGCCAATCGCGATGAATTGGCAGCGATCATTACCGCCGAACACGGCAAGGTATTTACGGATGCCCAAGGTGAAGTTAGCCGTGGCATCGATATCGTGGAATTTGCCACTGGTATCCCAGAATTACTCAAAGGTGATTACACCGAGCAGGTGTCTACTGATATTGATAACTGGGTGATGCGCCAGCCGTTGGGTGTGGTTGCAGGTGTCACTCCATTTAACTTCCCAGTCATGGTGCCAATGTGGATGTTCCCAGTAGCTATTGCCTGTGGCAACAGCTTCATTCTGAAGCCAAGCCCAACCGATCCATCAGCCTCTTTATTTATGGCCAAGCTTTTAAAAGAAGCTGGTTTACCTGATGGTGTATTCAACGTGGTTCAGGGCGATAAAGAAGCTGTGGATGCCTTGATTGAGAATCCGGATGTCAAAGCAGTAAGCTTTGTTGGCTCGACCCCAATTGCCAACTATATCTATGAGCGCTGCGCGCACTTTGGTAAGCGCTCCCAAGCCTTAGGTGGGGCCAAGAACCACATGGTAGTTATGCCTGATGCAGATATCGATAAGACGATTGATGCTTTGATTGGTGCAGCCTATGGTTCAGCTGGAGAGCGGTGCATGGCAATTTCAGTGGCCGTTCTGGTTGGTGATGTTGCAGAAAAAATCATGCCAAAACTGATTGAGCGCACCAAGACGCTCAAAGTCAAAAACGGTATGGAGCTTGATGCAGAAATGGGCCCAATCGTTACTAAAGCTGCCTTAGAGCGCATTACAGGCTACATTGAGAGCGGCGTTGCTTCTGGCGCCAAATTATTGGTGGATGGTCGCGGCCTAAAAGTGCCGGGTCATGAGAATGGCTTCTTTATCGGTGGCACTCTTTTCGATAACGTTACCCCAGACATGAAGATCTACTTGGAAGAAATTTTCGGACCAGTCTTATCTTGCTTACGCGTAGCAAACTTCACTGAGGCATTGAATTTGGTGAACTCCTGTGAGTTTGGAAACGGTGTAGCGTGCTTTACGAGCGATGGCAATATTGCACGTGAATTTGCACGCCGCGTTCAGGTGGGCATGGTCGGCATTAACGTGCCTATTCCGGTGCCAATGGCTTGGCATGGTTTTGGCGGCTGGAAGAAGTCCCTCTTTGGCGATATGCATGCCTACGGTAAAGAAGGTGTTCGCTTCTACACTAAGCAAAAGAGTGTGATGCAGCGCTGGCCCGAGAGCATTGCCAAGGGCGCAGAGTTTGTGATGCCAACTTCAAAGTAATCTGATTTAGCAGCAGGTATCTAAAAAATAGCGGCCTTTGGGTCGCTATTTTTTTATCATCCACTCTAGTTTGAGTCGGGATATCACGCGGGAATAAAGTAACGCCTCTCAATTGCACGCGCAAACAGCACGACGATAGATACCAAAGCTAGATAGACCAAGGCTGCTAAAAAATAGGCTTTAAAGAATTGGAAGTTGGTTGCAGCCAATTCTTGTACGCGGGCAAAGAATTCGGTGTACTGAATTAAGAATGCCACCGAACTATCTTTCAGGTTTGCAATCACTTGATTGGTAAGCGCTGGAATAGAAAGACGGATGACCTGCGGTAAGGCAATCAAGCGAAAGATCTGTAAAGGACTAAAGCCCTGTGCACTTGCTGCCTGAAGCTGACTTTTATCCAAACCATTAAATGCAGTTTTTAAATAAGCTGCGTTGTATGCAGCCACATTGAACGTAAAACCAATGAAAGCAACTGCGAATGGGGAGAGTCTGATACCCCACTGCGGTAAGCCGTAATACATTAGAAACAATAAAACGATTAAGGGCATTCCAATAAAGAAGGATATATAAGAATTAATAGCGCTACGTACGTACTTATTTTTATTGAGCGTGAGATAAAACACTACGATGCCCAATAGCAAACCTGAAACACTAATCAAGCCCGCTAATTGCAAGGTCTTCACTAGCCCCGTCAAAATCAAAGGCATCTGCTCCGTGAGATCACGAACGAAGGATGACCACCCACCCATTAACGCTTCTCCTCCGAACCAAAGAAAGCTTTAATTTCTGGATCAGCATGTTGACTCAAAATATCAATCCGATCATCGGCACGAATGACACCGCGATCCAAGAACATCACGGTATCCGCAATATTACGAGCCAGATTGAGATCATGCGTAACGCAGATCATGGTGATGCCCTCGCTATGCAAGCGATTAATTAGATCAGCTACATCTCTAGACATGATGGGATCCAATGCTGAAGTAGGCTCATCCAGAACCAAGACCGCCGGATCCATAGCGAGCGCCCGAGCAATTGCAACCCGCTGTTTCTGCCCTCCAGAAAGCTGTGAGGGATATTTATCTTGATGTGATGTCATCTCAAAATGGGACAACTCAAGTAAGGCTTTTTCTTTAGCCTCCGCTTTACCCATCTTATGCAGCTTGCGCAGACCTAATGAGACATTATCCAAAACAGTTAAATGGCTATACAAAGCAAACTGCTGAAATACGAAACCAATTTGCTTGCGCAACTCGCGCACATCAACATCAGAACCTAATACCTCTTTACCTCTGAAAACAATAGATCCTGAGGTGGGCTCTATCAGGCGATTAAGACAGCGTAATAAGGTCGATTTACCAGAGCCAGAGGCGCCCATCAAGACGCGGACATCACCCTCATTGAGATCAAGATTGATGTTGGACAAAACTGTTTGCCCCCCGAACTCTTTAACCAAATCTCTTACCTGAATTAATGCCACAGAGTTACCTCTTCCAATATTGTCATACTTATACTCACGCTGGACTCATTCCTGGTATTTGAAAACGCTTACTCAAGAGCTGAACTCCAACCAAGCAGATTCGGTAAATCACAAAATAAAGGATGCCGACGGCTAGATAAACCTCTATGCCACGCAGCGTTGTTGAGGTTAAGGTCATGGCCTGTTTAGTAATTTCTGGAATGCCGACGGTATAGGCGAATGGTGAGTACTTCAAAACTGAGGTGAACTCATTAACCATGCCTGGAACTGAGAATCGCAACATCTGAGGTAGCTCGATAAATCTCAGCACCTGAATACGTGTCATGCCCATGGCTTGGGCAGCAATGACTTCGGACGGATCAACTGAGTTGTATGCGCCTCGAAATACCTCGGCCAAATAGGCTGAAGCGACCAAGCCCAAACTCAGGGCCATCGCCATTAATGGCGGAACCTTGAAACCAAGACCCGGTAAGCCAAAGTACACCATGAATAACAGAACTAAAACTGGCACACCCCTAAAGACGTAGGTATAGCAATCGATTAGAGCGGTAAGCCAAGGGATATCAAAGCGACGAAGACTCGCAACGGTTAACCCAACTACCAATCCAGTGAGGGAACAAACTAGCGTTACTAAAACCGTATAAGAAATGCCCTGGGCTAACTGGGCAAGAATATCCAGAAAGGTCACAGGGCAGACTTTCGACTACTGATTGAGGTGTTGTTATGGGTTACTTATTTCATCCACTTATCAAGAATAGACTTGATTTTTTCAGGGCCGAGTTCATTGAGATATTTATCAAAGTCGTCACGCAACTTAGAGCCTTTAGCAAAAGCAAAGCCAAGCTTATCGAAGCCTTTAAATACATAACTGCTCTGAATTGGTAGCTTTAATTTATTCTCATAATTCAGAAATACGGGCTCTTCAATAAAGGCCAAATCTAGATTACCATTTTGCAGATCGGTAATTACTTCAGCGTATGAAGGATACAGTTTGACCTTGCTTAAGGAGTAGTAGCCCTTTGGCTCTAACTCATTCTTAATAAGATCATCGTAAGCCATGCCCCGCGGATAGCCAATGGAGTATTTCTTAAGCTGATTCAAATCCGTGATCTGAATATTTTTATTCTTCATGCTCACGAGATGCCAAGCATTGTCATAGTAAGGCTGAGAAAAATCCATCGCCTCTTTACGCTTATCGGTAATAGAGATACCTGAGAAAGCCACATCAGCTTGACCACTAGAAACGGCACCCAACATTCCAGCCCAGTCATACGGAGTGACTTTTAAAGTGCAACCACGGGATTGGCAGTAGCCCTGGAAAATATCCATATCCACACCAACGATCTGACCCTTGTCATCAAACAACATTGGGGGTGATGCGGGTGATACAGCAACCTTAATTTCTTTAGTGTCAGAGGAGTTGGAACAAGCCACAATAGTGAGAGCTAAAACAGCGGCAAACAGTGCCAGAAAAAAGCGCTTCATGGGTACCTCTCCTATCCTAGTAAATATTGATACCCAAGCTCTGGGTGCACACTAAGTATAGGGGAATTAGGTTGGGGCTGGCTACTGCAGGGTGTTTTTAAAGGCAGGCAACATCGGCATCGCCATCACTTCGATACCCTCTTCGCGCAAAGCCTCAGCTTCGTCTAAAGTCGTTTGACCACGAATACTCCGCTCAGGAGATTCCTTGTAGTGGATTTTTCGGGCCTCTTCGGCAAAAGAGTTTCCAACGTCCTCGGATCGCCCCATCAGCTCACGCATACCCTTTAAAAAGGCCGCCTGCACCTGAGCCTCTAGCTGGGAGTGATCGCTCCCTGTAAGAGCAACAACGTCGCCACTCAGCGCGCCACCAATGCCTGCATGATCCGTTACGGTAGGGCTAGCAACCGTGAGTTCAGTTGAACTTGGAAGCGCCTTACTAGTATTTGATTTGGCAATATGGGGAGCCGATGGCATCCGAGTAATCTCAGTACTGTCACAAATAGGGCACGCCAGCATTCCCTTGTCTTGCTGGGCAAGGCAATCCTCTTCAGAGGCAAACCATCCCTCAAAGCGATGATCTAGTGGGCAAGCGAGGTTATAAACTTTCATAAGACCTATATAGGGGCATAAATACCAAATTCAATAGCCCTATTTTAAATGGATTACGAAATCAGCTGGGGATAGGCGTAGGGCTGACTAATCCACGTCGATAACGATCCAGCCAATAGGTCGCAATCGTCGTCTTCACATCAGTAATCTCACCCTGCTCTACCCAATCCAATAATTGCTCTAGAGGGGCAGCAAATACATCCAAAAATTCTTCATCATCTAGGTGGCTTTTGCCGGAGACTAAACCTTCGGCGAGATAGATATCAATAAATTCGGTCGAGTAAGAGATCACAGGATGGATGCGCCGAATAAAGCTCCACTTACTTGCAGAATAGCCCGTCTCCTCCTCAAGCTCTCGCTGGGCACAGAGTAATCGATCTTCACCGATTTCTAGCTTACCCGCAGGAATCTCAATGCAGGCTTTTGCGACTGGGTAACGATATTGGCGCTCCATCAGCACCCTGCCATCATCCAAGATAGCCAAAATAGCAACTGCTCCAGGGTGTGTCAAATACTCGCGTACGGCTTGCTTGCCATCCGGCAAACTAACTTGATCACGTTTCATATTCAGAAAGATACCGCCGTAGATATCCTCACCAGACAAACGCTCTTCTCTCAAATGGGTATCGCCAAATGGCAAGTCGTTAAAAGATTTTTCAGTCATAGCTCGTATTTCATGTAATGAATAGTCATCATACAAAACCCAGATGACAGAAAAGAGAAAGGCCCCTATTCGGAGCCTTCATCGCAAGCCACTTGAAGCTTTGGGCTATGAACCCAATAAGGTACGGCGCATCGCATCCAAACAAACAGCCATCAACCCAGCTGGGAAAATCCCGAGAGCTAAAACAAAGATCGCATTCAAACTCAATAATCCACGAGCAAAGCCAGATCCAGAAATCTCAGCAGCATGCTCTTCTTTTGGCTCATCAAAGTACATTACCTTAACTACTCTGAGGTAGTAGAAAGCACCGATCAAGGATGCGATCACAGCAATGATAGCCAAGAATGTGTGCTCTCCGTCAACCAAGGCCTCAAGCACACCCAGCTTCGCAGCAAAGCCAACGGTTGGCGGAATACCAGCCAAAGAGAACATCATCACGAGACCAATGAATGCAAACCAGGGATGACGTTTGTTTAAGCCCTTGAGGTCATCAATGGTTTCGCAATCATGACCTTTACGGGACAGCATCATTAAGAGACCAAAGCTTCCCAAGGTGGTTAACACATAAGTAACCGCATAGAACATAGAGGCACTAAACGCATGATCATCAAATACTGACAGCATACCCAGCAGCACAAAGCCCATCTGCGCAATCGCTGAGTAAGCCAACATGCGCTTCATATTCGTTTGCGCGATCGCAGTGACGTTACCCACTACCAATGACAAGACGGCCAACAATACCAACATCGGCTGCCAGTCACCTAAAAGCGGCAACAAAGTATTTACGAGTAAACGGAATAGCAAAGCAAAGGCTGCGATCTTTGGAGCCGCAGCAATCATCAATGTCACTGCTGTTGGTGCACCTTGATAAACGTCAGGCACCCACATATGGAATGGCACAACGCCTAACTTGAAAGCTAGACCAGAAACAATAAATACTAAACCAAAGGCCATTACCAAGTGATTCACACGGGGATCAGCAACTGTTCTAAAAATCTCGATTAAGTCCAGTGAGCCAGTTACACCGTACAACATAGACATACCGTAAAGCAAAAAACCGGAAGCTAATGCACCGAGAATGAAGTACTTAATACCAGCTTCAACACTCTTCTCATTGTTGTGACGCATTGCTACCAAAGCGTAGGTAGGCAAAGCCATCAACTCAAGACCTAAATACAAAGTCAATAGGTTGGCACCGGAGATCAACACGCACTGCCCCAACAAAGCCAATAAAACCAAAACAATAAAGTCTGGGCGGAACATCGCACGATCAGTTAGATACTGTTTTGAGTAAACCAAGCTCACCAACACTGCACCACAAGAGCAGGCTTTTAGCAGGTTTGAAATTGGGTCAGACTGAAACAAGCCATTCATGGCGACTAAAGATATATCACCGATGCGACCCACAAATGCAAAGATCAAATACACCAGCAAAATGATGGTGAAAAAATAAACAAAACCAACACCACGTGGCGTATGGAAAATATCCTGCTCAATACCAGGTTTTGCTGGCTGACGCTCCGGCACATAAACACTAGCCACCAGCAAGAGGCAGGCAGCTACAAGTAAAACGAGTTCCGGCAGGACGGCGTATAGGTCAAATACTTGCATTAGCTTTTACTCAGAGTTTGCTAACAGCAACATGCTGCAGCAGATTAATCACAGACGGATGAATGATGTCGGTAAACGGTTTTGGATAAACACCCATACCAATCACGCAAATGGATAGCACTGCCATCATGAAATATTCACGCGCATTGAGATCTTTTAATTCCTCAACATGGTGATTGGTGATTGCACCAAAGAACACGCGCTTCACCATCCATAAGGAATAAGCGGCACCTAGAATCAAAGCAGTCGCCGCCAAGATACCAATCACAAAGTCATAATCCACAGCGGCCAGAATGACCATGAACTCACCTACGAAACCGGAGGTGGCAGGTAGACCACAGTTCGCCATTGCCATCAAGACAGCAAAAGCTGTAAAGGCGGGCATACGGTGCACAACGCCGCCGTAATCAGCAATTTGACGGGTATGCATGCGGTCATACAACACGCCAATAGAAAGGAACATTGCGCCTGCCACAAAGCCGTGAGAAATCATCTGCACAATACCGCCCTCAATACCGAGCGGGCTAAAGAGGAAGAAACCTAGGGTCACAAAACCCATATGCGCTACTGATGAGTAGGCTACCAACTTCTTCATGTCTTTCTGAACTAGAGCTACTGCTCCTACATAGATCACCGCTACTAAAGACAAGAAGATCACAAATGGGCCGAGGTACTGACTTGCATCTGGAGCGATTGGTAATGAGAAGCGCAAGAAACCATAAGCACCCAACTTCAACATGATTGCAGCCAACACGACTGAACCACCTGTTGGCGCCTCAACGTGAACATCTGGCAGCCAAGTATGTAAAGGCCACATTGGCACCTTCACAGCAAACGCCATAAAGAAAGCTAAGAACAAGAGGATTTGTTCAACAATGTCTAGACGCGCATTATGCCAAGTCAAGATATCAAAGGTATTGGTCACGTTGTACAAATACAGCATGGCAATCAGAGTGAGCAATGAACCAAGCAAGGTGTACAAGAAGAACTTAAATGCTGCATAGATGCGGTTATGACCACCCCAGACACCGATGATGATGTACATCGGAATCAAAGTTGCCTCGAAGAATACGTAGAAAAGCAAAGCATCTAAAGCAGCAAATACGCCAATCATTAATCCAGAAAGGATTAAGAAAGAAGCCATGTACTGGGAAACTTTCTTATCAATTACTTCCCATGCAGCAATCACTACAAAAATATTGATGAATGCAGTTAAAACAATGAACCACACTGAGATACCGTCAATACCAAGGTGATAGTTAATGTCGTAACGAGGAATCCAGCTCATCTTTTCAACAAACTGCATGCCAGGATTGGCGAGGTCAAAATGAATGATTAAAGGCAGCGTTGCAATGAAGCCAAGGACGGCACCAAAAAGAGCTAACCAGCGAACGCCAGCAGTTGGCCTCTCTGAACCGTAGAACAAAATAATGATGCCGAAGAAAATCGGGATCCAGATGGCGTAAGAAAGAATCATGATGGCTACTTAAGTAACAAAGGCCTAGCGAACAAAAGGCAGGTAAGCGTATAAAACCCAAGCTAGCAATACCGCCAAACCCGCAATCATTGCGAAGGCATAGTGATAGAGATAACCGGATTGCAAATGGCGAATCACAGCAGAAAAGCGCCCTACCGCATGAGCACTACCGTTAACCAAGAAGCCATCGATAGCCTGTTGATCACCGCGATGCCACAAGACGCCGCCGATCCATAACAAACCCCTAGCAAATACTGCTTGGTTTAGATCGTCGAGATAGTATTTGTTATCCATTAGCTTCTTGATAGGGGCAAATGCTTGAGCCACAACACCAGGCGACTTTGGAGCCCAGAGGTAGCCAATTGCTGCAGTCAACACACCTAGAACAACTAAAAGCAATACCGGTGATGTCAATGAATGCATTGCCATAGCAATCGGACCATGGAACTCTTCAGCAAGCTCTTTCATGGCTGGGTGCTTACCAATATCGACAAAAATAGAGTCCCCGAAGTAGGTACCAAACAACAACGGCGTAATGGTGTAATAACCAATGATGACCGAAGGAATGGCCAGCAGGATCAAAGGCAAGGTCACGACAAATGGTGACTCATGTGGCTTTTGGCCAGGAGCCAAACCATGATGAGCATGATCATCGCCCTGCTCCGCATGATCGTGATGGTGATCATGTGCATGAGCATCCTCGTGCCCCCAACGGGCTTTACCGTGGAACACATAGAAGTACAAGCGGAAGGAATACAGGGCCGTTACAAAGACGCTAGCCATCACAGCGAAGTAAGCAAAACCAGACCCTGGAATATGGCTAGCAGCTACCGCTTCGATGATGGAGTCTTTTGAATAGAAACCTGAGAAGAATGGAGTACCGATCAATGCTAAGTTACCCAACAACATCATGAGGCAAGTGATTGGCATGTACTTCCAGAGACCGCCCATCTTGCGCATGTCTTGCTCATGATGCATACCCAAAATCACACTTCCCGCAGCAAGGAATAAGAGCGCCTTGAAGAATGCGTGTGTCATCAAATGGAAGATGGCAACTGGATAAGCAGAAACGCCCAAAGCCACAGTCATATAACCCAACTGAGACAGTGTTGAGTAGGCAACCACCCGTTTAATGTCAGTCTGGACGATCCCCAAGAATCCCATAAAGAGCGCAGTGATCGAGCCAATCACCAGAATGAAGCTCAATGCCGCATCCGACAACTCAAACAGTGGGGACATACGTGACACCATGAAGATACCGGCAGTCACCATCGTTGCAGCATGAATCAATGCAGAAATTGGAGTTGGGCCTTCCATCGAATCAGGCAGCCAAACATGCAATGGAAACTGAGCTGACTTGCCCATCGCGCCAATAAAGAGACAGATACACGCTACGGTGACTAAATTCCAACTAGTACCAGGCAAGGTTTGCGCTGCCAGTGCCGTGTTCTGAGAAAAGATCACGTCGTAGTTCATGGAACCAGTACTAGCCAATAGCAAGCCAATACCGAGAATGAAACCAAAGTCACCAACACGGTTAACTAGGAAAGCCTTCATGTTTGCAAAAACTGCAGATTGGCGCTCATAGTAAAAGCCAATCAGTAAATAAGAAACTACACCTACCGCCTCCCAACCAAAGAAGAGTTGCAAGAGGTTATTACTCATCACCAACATCAACATCGCGAATGTAAAGAGTGAGATGTATGAGAAGAAGCGGTTGTAACCCTCTTCACCCTGCATGTAGCCAATGGTGTAAATATGGACCATTAAAGAAACAAAGGTCACTACACACATCATCGTGGCTGTCAGTGGGTCGATTAAGAAGCCAATATCCAGATTGAGCTCACCCAATTGCATCCAGCGATACACGGTGCCATTGAAATAGAAACCATCCATCACCTGCACAAGAACAAAGCAAGATAATACGAAGGCAATCATCACACCCAAAATAGTGACGAACTGGCAAGCGCCCTGCCCGATGCGGTTAAAGCCTAATTTAGTGCCAAAGAATCCCGCAATAGCAGAGCCAAATAATGGCGCCAGCGGAATTGCGCAGAGAACGGGAAGAGTTAAGGTCAATTGCATGACTAGCCTTTTAGGTGGTCAAGGTCTTCAGCATTAATGGTGTCCACCTTACGGAAGAGAACAACCAAAATTGCCAAACCGATTGCTGCCTCAGCAGCAGCCACAGTCAAAATAAAGAATACGAATACTTGACCAGCCATATCCCCCAAATAATGAGAGAAGGCTACAAAGTTCATGTTCACCGCAAGCAGCATCAATTCAATGGCCATTAAGAGCACGATGATGTTCTTACGGTTTAAGAAGATGCCGATTACGCTGGTCGCAAACAAGATTGCGCCAAGCACTAAGTAGTGAGCCAGGGTAATAGTCATTTCTTCTCCCCGCGTATATCTTGCTTTGCAGCCATATCTGAACCCATCTTGATGATGCGCATACGATCGGCAGAATTCACATTCACTTGCTCATGAATATTCTGCGACTTGGAATCTTTACGATTGCGCAAAGTCAATGCAACAGCAGCAATAATGGCCACCAATAGAATGACGCCGGCAACTTCGAAAGCGTAAACATAATCAACGAAGATCAACATGCCCAGAGCATGCGTATTGCTAGTACCCATTTCCTCAAGCATCGGCTGTACTGGCACACTAGTGCCGATAAAGCTACGAATCAAGACAATAGATAACTCCAACACGATGACTGCACCCATCAAGAAAGCTACTGGCAAGAATTTCTTGAAATCACGACGTAAATGCTCAAGATCAAGATCGAGCATCATAACTACAAACAAGAAGAGCACCATCACAGCGCCAACGTATACGAGAATTAGGGCAAGACTTAAGAACTCAGCCTTCAGAAGCATCCATAGACCGGAGGCGCAGAAAAAAGCTAAGACCAAGAACAGTGCGGCATGCACCGGATTGCGTGCAGTAATCACGCGCAATGCTGAAAGCACTAAAAGGCCAGCAAAGGCGTAAAAGAAAACTGCAAATAATGTGGAGGTATCGAATGTCATATGTCGTTGTGCTCTATTCGATTAACGATAAGGCGCATCAGCTGCGCGGTTAGCGGCGATATCTTTTTCATACTTATCGCCTACTGCCAAAAGCATCTCTTTAGTGAAATACAAATCACCGCGCTTATCACCGAAATACTCAAAAATATTGGTCTCAACAATAGCGTCAACCGGGCAAGCCTCTTCACAGAAGCCGCAGAAAATGCACTTAGTTAAGTCAATGTCGTAACGGCTGGTGCGACGGGTACCGTCATCGCGCTCAGCAGTTTCAATCGTGATTGCATACGCGGGACAAACTGCCTCACATAGCTTGCAACCAATGCAACGCTCTTCCCCATTTTCATAACGACGCAAAGCATGTAAACCGCGGAAGCGAACAGACTGTGGAGTCTTCTCTTCAGGGTATTGAACAGTAATTTTTGGCTTAAAAAGATAGCGTCCGGTAATCGACATACCGACCAAAATGTCTTTGAGCATCAAGCTATCGAGGAATTGGGAAATTTTCTTAAACATGATTGATCAACTTATTTCCAAATATTCAATGGGGATACAACCCATGCGCCAACGACAACTACCCAGAATACGGAGATTGGAATAAAGATCTTCCAACCCAAACGCATGATTTGATCGTAGCGATAGCGAGGTAAAGTCGCGCGCAACCAGATAACGCAAGACAAGAGGAAGAAGGTTTTTGCAAACAACCAGAAGAAGCCAGGAATATCACGGAGAATTGGTAGGTCAACGATAGGCAACCAACCACCCAAGAACATCGTGGACGCTAAGGCAGCGATCAAGATCATGTTGGCGTATTCAGCCAAGAAGAACATCGCAAAGGCCATGCCAGAGTACTCAACCATGTGACCGGCAACGATCTCAGACTCACCCTCAACCACGTCAAATGGATGACGGTTAGTTTCAGCAACGCCAGAGATGAAGTAAATCACAAACATCGGTAGCAACGGTAACCAATTCCAAGAAAGGAAGTTCAAGCCCATGCTGGCAAAGTAGCCCTGCTCTTGCGAAGCCACAATCGTGCTCAAGTTCAATGAGCCAGAAGTCAACAGCACAGTAACCAATGCAAAGCCCATAGCGATCTCATAAGAAATCATTTGAGCTGAAGCACGCATAGCGCCAAGGAATGGGTACTTAGAATTAGAAGACCAACCTGCCAAGATCACCCCATAAACACCAATGGATGAGATTGCCATTACGTATAGCAATCCAGCATTGACATCAGCCAGAACCATCTTGGCCTGGAATGGAATCACTGCCCAAGCAGCAAAAGCCGGCATGATCACCATGACTGGTGCAATGAAATACAGTACTTTGCTAGCTTGTGTTGGAGAAATAATCTCCTTCATTAATAACTTCAAGGCATCAGCGATTGGCTGCAATAAACCTAAAGGCCCAACACGGTTTGGTCCGAGGCGAATATGCATCCAGCCAATCAACTTACGCTCCCACAGAGTCATGTAAGCAACGGCGCCAAACATCGGCAATACGATAATCACGATACGCACCAAAGCCCAAACAAGCGGCCAGAGTGAGCCAAAGATGGCCTCACCTTGGGTGGTAATGAGGTTCAAGAAATTATCCATCTCGTCCCTTATGCCTTGCTAACAGTTACAGGGCCAAACATCGATCCCAATTTAGCGCTAGCCATAGTGCCTGCAGAAATTCTGACGGCATCCTTAGCCAAGTTCGCTTCCAATGTGACAGGCAAATCTACGGAATGACTACCTTGAGTCACTCGCACAGCATCACCCTCTTTTAAGCCCAGCTCATTAAAAAGTACTTGACCCAGGCCAACTTGATTGCCACGCTTAGCGTCACGCGTTAACTGCAATGCTGATGAGCGACGTACGATTTGATCGCCGGCGTAAATACCAACGTCAGATATGCGTTCTAAACCTGCCGATGAGCCTGCATTGCCATTAGCTAAATTAGTTAAGCCAGCAGCCGTAGATTGATTTGACAACTTAGCGCAATAGTTTTCACCAAGCGCTTCACCCAATACCTCTTCAGGCATGTTGTAGAGGAAGCCATCTAAGCCCAACAATCCACCAAGAACACGGAGAACCTTCCATGCTGGACGTGAATCACCTAAAGGTTTTACAGCTGGCTGAATCGTTTGCGCACGGCCTTCTGAATTTACGAAAGTAGACACTGTCTCTGTGAATGTAGAGATCGGCAGAATCACATCGGCTACCTCGAGAAGATCAGCGCTCTTGTAAGCACTTAATACAATCACTGTATTGGCCTTTGCCAATGCAGCACGTGCTTGAGTAGGGTTAGGCAAGTCAGCATCTGGCTCGATATTCATCAAGATCACAGCGCGGTGATCACCAGACAACACTGATTCAACACCAGCACCGTTGGCATTGACCAGGCTAGCACCAACAGCATTACCGCCAACTGGCAAGAACCCTAGAGTTGCTCCAGCTTGCTCAGCAATAAATTGCGCCAAGATATGTAAATCAGATGCTTGTGGATGTGCAATTGCAGCTGAACCCAGCAATACTGAAGAACATGCGCCAGAAAGCAAGCTATCTGCAATCTTTTGCGCAGTAGCAGAGACTGTCAAATTAGGCGTACCAGCTGGAGCAGTAGCAGATTTTGCTTTAGCCACTGCCAATGCAACTTCACTTAATGTATTAAGCCATGCGCTCGGAGTTGCAGCAATACCGGTATTAGGAATTAACCAATCATCGCCACCAGCATCAATACGCAAAACTTGTAAACCACGTTTTGCGCCAGCACGTAAACGAGTGGCAATCAATGGCTGCTCTTTACGCAAGAAGCTACCAATTACCAAAACACGATCCAGCTCACTGACTTTGCTAATCGACATGCCCAACCATGGGGTAGAGGCAGCACCCTTTACATCAGTTTGACGTAAGCGAGTCTCAACTTGCTTAGAACCTAAACCACGAATCATCTTCTGGAGAAGGTATAGCTCTTCGGTGCTAGAGATTGGATGGGCTAGAGCAGCAACTGCTTCAGGGCCATTCTCAGAAGAAATAGTTTTGAGTGAATGAGCAACGTAATCCATTGCGGATTGCCAGTCAGTCTCCAGCCACTGACCGCCCTGCTTCACCATTGGGGTCGTTACACGATCTGCGCTATTCAAACCTTCGTAGGCAAAGCGATCACGGTCGCTAATCCAGCATTCATTGATTGCATCATTTTCCAAAGCAACAACACGCATTACTTTGTTGGCTTTAGTTTGAATAGTGGTATTCGCACCGAGACTGTCATGTGGGCTGACTGAGCGCTTACGTCCCAACTCCCATGTACGTGCTGCGTAACGAAATGGCTTGCTAGTCAATGCACCAACTGGGCACAAATCAATCATATTTCCAGACAACTCTGAATCGATCGTTTGACCTGCAAAAGTAGTAATTTCGGAATGTTCGCCACGGTTGACCATACCCAATTCCATAACACCGGCCACTTCTTGACCAAAGCGAACGCAACGAGTGCAGTGAATACAACGCGTCATCTCTTGCATAGAGATAAGTGGACCGACATTCTTATGAAATACAACACGCTTATCTTCTTCATAGCGTGAGTTGGACTTACCGTAACCAACAGCTAAATCTTGTAACTGACATTCACCACCTTGATCGCAAATTGGGCAATCCAAAGGATGGTTGATCAACAGGAACTCCATCACAGAGCGCTGAGCTTCAACTGCTTTAGCGGAATGCGTAAACACCTTCATACCCTGCGTTACCGGTGTTGCACAAGCTGGCAATGGTTTTGGCGCTTTCTCCACTTCAACCAAACACATACGGCAGTTGGCAGCGATAGACAATTTCTTGTGATAACAGAAGTGAGGAATATAAGTACCGAGCTTATTCGCGGCGTGCATCACCATCGAACCTTGCGGAACTTCTACTGCCTTACCATCTAATTCGATTTCAACCATGCTCACTTTAAGATGTCCCGTGCTCAATGTCTTATAAAGGTTT
>NZ_NCJB01000009.1:0-29703 GCF_002282275.1 Polynucleobacter sp. 39-46-10
TTGGTATCGCTCATGTCCATCTCCTGACTGTAATTAGATGGACGAAACCGGGTGACGGTCTGATGGAAAACTCCCCACGCCAGCATTACCTGGATCGGGTTATAGGGTCTTTCTCAGCGCCTCGTAGCAAAAATCACTAGAGGGCACCCCTGTTTCATCCTTAGTGCCAATTTAACCACGAAATGACATCAAGATGGATGATCAAAATCAAGCCATCAATTTAGTTGTTACAACTTAAGCGGCTTTGGTATTGCGCAAAATGAAATCTGCTGTCACAAAAGCGGCATCGCTGGTGAATTCATCAGCCAAAATGCGTGCTGCAGCCTCTGAAAGCGAGATTTCAATAAAACCACTCACTTCCCCATCATGGTTGGTAGGTACAAAGTTATCCTCTAGCTCTAAGTCATAGATATAGAGCTGCTCATCATGAAAGCCCCGTCCTGGAATAGGGCGACGCATGTGAATACGACCCACAGGCTCTATATGATCAGAAATCTGAGGTGGAACGCCGGCTTCTTCCCATAACTCTCGGCGGGCATTGACCCAAGGGGTTTCATCTGCGCCAATACCGCCTGCTGCCAGGTTATCAAGACGACCTGGATCGGTTGCTTTGGTCTCGCTGCGCCGTCCCAGCCAGAGATTGCCGGCCTTGGTATAGCCATTAATGTGGGTTGCCATGCTGCGAAAGCCAAAAGTACGGAAGGCAGCGCGCTCTAAACGGAAGTATTCATGTCCGTTTTGATCAATCCAAGCAAAATCCTCATGTCGCCAACCCGGAATAAAGCCACCTTGTTGCATCCGATCGGCTAATTTCGCCAAACTTGCCGAGAGCACTAAGGGTCTTGCCTGGTGAATGGTCAGACGATCATGACCCATTTCCACAAGAGAAATTGGGTTTTTTGCCAAGGATTCTTGTAAAAAAGGGATGAATTCAGGGTTTAGGTGCCCAATAACCTGCCCAGCTGAGCTGCCGCCCAAAAAATGGATAGGTAAGAAATCCTGTGGTGCAGACCTTGCCGTGTTTTGGAGCATCTCCTCAAGAGCTGCGATGGTACTGGTGGTGAGCATGTTTGTTTGCTTGTGCATGCCCTAAGTGTAAGAGAATTCAAAAAGACTGAAAAAGTAGTCTAAAAATCTATAAGCGAACTTGAATTGTCAACAGATCTTTATTTATATTTTTGTCAGAGACTAATGCTCATAATTTAAGCAAGCTAGGTCACTCTATACAAATCTGCGACTTACGAAAACTTTTGGGTATTTATCCACAAAACCTGTGGATAAGTTTTTTATTTTGGAGTGGTCCCGCCGACAGGAATCGAACCTGTATCCCACGCTTAGGAGGCATGTGCACTATCCATTGTGCTACGGCGAGACAGAAAAAAATAAAACGATTTTTTAAAAAGATGTTAGAACTCGAGACATTATCCACTGATTACCAGCCGCACATCGCCCATACTGAATTCGTAATAGCAACCATCATATTTGGAGCAAAGTAGGTAGAAAAAATAATTCCCAAGACAATAGCTGCAAGAAAATAGAGGAGCCATTTTGGGGGCTGAAATTTTTTCTGCATGAAGTCTTACGCAAGTACCGTGCGATCTAGTGCATGTTCTTTTACCGGAAGATTGACCAAGAAGGCAAATACACCTAAGGCAATCGCAATATTCCAAACAATCAAGTAGGAGCCAGTACGGTCAAATAAGTAGCCACCAAAATACGCTCCGCAAAAACTACCCAATTGATGCGAGAAGAATACCAAGCCTGAAAGCATGGTGAGGTATTTGACACCAAAGATCTGAGCCACAATTGCATTGGTTAATGGGATGGTAGACAGCCATAGAAAGCCCATGACAGATGCAAAGATGTAGGTGGAAGTGGGGCTGAGGGGTAGCCAAACAAAGGCCATGATGGCAATAGATCTGCTGATATAGATGCCTGATAGCAGGTAGCGCTTAGGAAAGCGTTGGCCTAGTATTCCGGCGCTGTACGTGCCAAAAATATTGAACAGCCCAATTAAGGCTAGTGCGGTAGTGGCAACAGCAGGCGCACCAACAGCGGGATAAATATTAGATAAATCTTTGAGATAAGGCGCCAAATGAACGGCAATAAACACCACCTGAAATCCGCACACAAAATATCCTAAAGTGAGCAATCTAAAACTAGGATTGCTCACCGCTTCTTTTAAAGCCTGTTTAATTGTTTGATCATTCGCTTTTTGCAAATGGATGGTATTTGGTTCGCGCAACATCAACGCAATTGGAATCATGAGGCTGGCCATGAGTGCCAAGATCAGTAGCGCATCATTTGCGCCAAAGCTGGTGAGCAAAACTTGTTCAACCGGAATCATCAAGAACTGTCCAAATGAGCCAGCAGCTGCAGCAATGCCCATAGCCCAAACGCGTTTTTCTGCGGCAACATTGCGACCTAAAATTCCGTAGATCACGCTGTATGTAGTTGCAGTTTGTGCGAGGCCAATGAGCAATCCACCAGCCAAGGAAAAATTCACAGCATCAGTAGAAATTGCCATGCCAGCTAAACCGAGTGCGTAGAGTGCGCCACCAGCGATCATGATTTTGAGCGCACCGTAACGATCAGCTAAAGCGCCTGTGATCGGTTGAACTGCGCCCCAAATCAGATTTTGCAATGCGATAGTGAGTGCGAAGGTTTCACGTCCCCAACCATTGGCCGAAGTAATCGGAAGGTTAAAGAGTCCAAATCCATGGCGTATACCCATGGAGAAAGTCACCATGAGCCCACCAAAAATCAGCACCTGTTTAAGTGATAATTTTTGGGTCTGAGGGCTAAAAGACATTTGGTTTAAATAATGCCTTTTTCTTGAAGTGCGGCAATGGCTTTGGGGTCCAAGCTCAAGCGCTCCTGCAAAATTTCATCTGTATGTTGACCCAGAGTTGGAGGAGCCATTCTCACTTCAACAGGGGTCTCTGATAGCCGCATAGGGCTTGCTACGAGTTTCATAGTGCCTGCAGTTGGGTGTGGAACATTAATTTGGACGCCGCGGGCCTTGACTTGCTCGTTATCAAAGACTTCTTCAAAATTGTTGATAGGGCCGCAGGGCACGTTAGCAGCCTCTAAAAGGCTGATCCATTCGGCCTTAGTCTTGCGTCGCGTCATGACTTCTAGCAATGGAATCAATGACTTACGATTCTCTACTCGAATAGGGTTGTTGATGTAAAGAGGGTTACTGGCCAAATGCACCTCCCCGCCAGCAGTCACAAAGTGCTTAAATTGCCCATCATTGCCGACCGCCACAATTATCCAGCCGTCAGAGGTGGGGAAGGTCTGGTAGGGAACGATGATAGGAGAAGCATTTCCCCATCTTTGAGGGACTTTATCCGAGCATAAGTAGGCGCTGGAGATATTGGCCATGACTGCAATCTGGGTATCCAAGAGGGCCATATCAATATATTGACCCTGTCCCGTTTTATCTCGATGAACTACTGCAGCCAAGATTGCGGTACTTGCATACATGCCGGTAAAGATATCGGCTATGGCAACCCCGGCTTTTTGTGGGCTAGCCCCCGCAAAGTCCTCGGCCTCGCCAGTAACGCTCATAAATCCACCCATTCCCTGGATGATGAAATCATAACCGGGACGTTGGGCGTAGGGGCCGTTCTGGCCAAAACCCGTAATTGAGCAGTAAATCAGGTCAGATTTGACATTTTTGAGGCTCTCATAGTCCAGGCCGTATTTAGCCAGATCACCAACTTTGTAGTTTTCAATGACCACATCCGACTCTTTTGCGAGCTGGCGGATGATTTCTTGACCCTCAGGCTTGCTGATATCGACCGTAATAGAGCGTTTATTGCGGTTAATACAGATGAAATAGGCTGTCTCTGGCGTGTCATTGCCCTGAGCATCCTTCACAAAGGGAGGGCCCCAGTGCCGGGTATCGTCTCCAACGCCTGGACGCTCTACTTTAATGACATCAGCGCCGAGATCGGCGAGATTTTGTGCACACCATGGGCCGGCAAGAACACGGCTGAGGTCTAAAACGCGAATATGACTTAAGGCTCCCATCCCTCAATTTTGGCATGAATATGGGGGTAATTGATGAAAATTCGGGTTTTACTTCAGACATGACTACAATTTGCGCGCATGGCTACACGTAAAACATCCGAATACAGCGAATCATCGATTCAGGTCCTAAAAGGGCTCGAACCCGTCCGTCAGAGGCCGGGAATGTACACCCGCACTGATAACCCATTGCACATTATTCAGGAGGTGCTTGATAACGCCTCCGACGAGGCTTTGGGTGGGTTTGGTAAGCACATCATCGTGACTTTGCATGCCGACAGCAGTGTCAGCGTCGAGGATGATGGCCGTGGAATTCCGGTTGGAATGCATCCTACGGAGAAGTTACCGGTAGTAGAAATCGTTTTTACCCAGCTTCATGCTGGTGGTAAGTTTGAAAAAGGTACTGGTGGTGCTTACGCTTTCTCTGGCGGCTTGCATGGTGTGGGTGTTTCTGTAACGAATGCCTTATCCAAGCGCCTTGAAGTTACCGTATGGCGTGAAGGCAAAATTTCTACCTTGACCTTTGCTGATGGCAAGGTCATTGAAAAGCTGAAAACTAGCGCTGCTGGCAAAGAAGATAAATCGCACGGAACCCGTGTACGTGCATGGCCTGATGGCAAGTACTTTGATAATGCTGCCATCCCTATGCCTGAACTCATTCGTTTATTGCGTTCCAAGGCGGTCTTGCTGCCAGGCGTCAAAGTCACCCTGATACAAGAGAAGTCTGGTGAGAACCAAGCTTGGCAATATGCCCAAGGCTTACGTGGCTATTTAAATGAAGCAATGGCTCAAGCGGGTCATGGTGCAGAAGTGATTCCCCCATTTGAAGGTGAGCAATACGCAACCGGAAATGGTGATGACGATTCCTTTGCTGAAGGCGAGGGCGCAACCTGGGTTGTGACCTGGACTGAAGATGGCGCACCTGTCCGCGAGAGTTATGTGAACTTGATTCCAACCCCAGCAGGTGGAACGCATGAAAGTGGACTGCGTGAAGGTCTCTTTAATGCTGTTAAAGGATTTATCGAGATGCATGCTTTGCAGCCAAAAGGCGTGAAGCTGATGCCTGAGGACGTGTTTGCACGCGCATCCTTCATTCTCTCTGCCAAGGTTTTAGATCCACAGTTCCAAGGTCAAATTAAAGAGCGTTTGAACTCCAGAGACGCAGTGCGTTTGGTCTCCGGTTACGCTAAATCCGCTCTTGAGCTTTGGCTTAATGAGCATGTGGACTACGGTCGTAAATTAGCTGACTTAGTTATTAAGCAAGCACAAGCTAGAACTCGAGCGGGTCAAAAAGTAGAGAAGAAAAAATCTTCTGGTGTAGCTGTGCTACCCGGCAAGCTGACAGACTGTGAGAGTCAAGATATTGGTTTAAATGAAATTTTCCTCGTAGAGGGAGATTCAGCGGGTGGCTCAGCCAAGATGGGTCGTAACAAGGAATATCAAGCAATTCTGCCTTTGCGAGGCAAGGTTCTCAATACTTGGGAAGCTGAGCGCGATCGCTTGTTTGCTAATAATGAAGTGCATGACATTGCTGTTGCGATTGGGGTTGATCCCCATGGTGCCAATGACACGCCCGATCTCTCTAACTTACGTTACGGCAAAGTGTGCATTCTGTCTGATGCGGACGTAGATGGTGCGCATATTCAGGTATTACTACTCACCTTGTTCTACAAGCATTTCCCGAAACTGATTGAGTTGGGTCATGTGCATATTTCAAGACCACCATTATTTAGGGTGGATGCACCAGCACGTGGCAAAAAGCCAGCGCAAAAGATATACGCACTTGATGCAAATGAACTTCAAGCAATTGAAGATAAATTACGCAAGGATGGTGTTAAAGAAACAACTTGGCAGATTTCTCGCTTCAAAGGTTTGGGCGAGATGAGTGCCGAGCAACTGTGGGATACCACTTTGAATCCAGATACCCGCCGCCTTTTGCCTGTGACCTTGGGCACGTGGACAGAAGATGAGACGATTAAAACAATGGATATGTTGATGGGTAAGTCCGAGTCCGGGGCGCGTCGTGATTGGTTGGAAGAGCGCGGTAACGAAGTAGAGGCGGATATCTAATGACAACTAAAAAAACTCCAGGCAGTACTGGCCCAGCAGATCAAGCTGATCTTTTCTCAGGCGAGCCAGTTGAAATGAATATCGTTGAAGTAGACGAGCCTATTGCTACTCAGACGGGTAGCCCCAAGGATCCACATGATCCGAAAATAGTTGAGCTCAATGAAGATGACAAAGATAGCCTAACGCTAGCAGTCTATGCAGAACGCGCTTATCTTGATTACGCCATTAGCGTTGTAAAAGGCCGTGCTTTACCGGATGTATCTGACGGTCAAAAACCAGTTCAACGTCGCATTCTTTTCTCGATGAGTGAGATGGGTTTACGTGCCGATGCCAAGCCGGTCAAGAGTGCTCGAGTAGTAGGTGATGTGCTTGGTAAATTCCACCCGCATGGCGACCAATCTGCTTATGACGCATTGGTGCGTCTTGCGCAGAGCTTCTCATTACGCTACCCACTGATTGATGGTCAAGGTAACTTTGGTTCACGCGATGGTGATGGCGCAGCGGCTATGCGATACACCGAGGCCCGTTTAACCAAAATTGCAGGGCTCTTGCTGAGCGAGATTGATGAAGGTACGGTGGACTTTGCGCCGAACTATGATGGATCTTTCCAGGAGCCGAAGTTATTGCCGGCACGCCTACCATTTGTTCTGTTGAACGGCGCATCCGGTATTGCCGTTGGTATGGCGACTGAGATTCCTTCGCATAATTTGCGTGAAGTAGCTAGTGCAGCGATTGCTTTAATGAAGTCTCCCAAAATGAGCACTTCAGAGTTGTTGGAAATCATGCCCGGTCCAGACTATCCAGGCGGCGGTCAAATTATTTCTTCTCCAGCAGAGATTGCACAGATTTATGAAGCCGGTCGTGGCAGCTTAAAAGTCCGTGCTCGCTGGTCTATCGAAGAGTTGGCCCGTGGCCAGTGGCAAATTGTGGTCAATGAGTTGCCACCATCCACTTCATCACAGCGTGTGCTGCAAGAGATTGAAGAGATTACCAATCCAAAGGTGAAGGTTGGTAAGAAGACCTTAACCCCTGAGCAGAACAATCTGAAGTCTACGATCTTGAATGTGCTCGATGGTGTACGTGACGAGTCGAGCAAAGATGCGGCTGTACGTTTGGTATTTGAGCCTAAGAGCAAAAATATTGATGTCAATGAATTTGCAAACTTATTACTAGCCCACACCTCATTGGAATCCAATGCACCAATGAACTTGGTGATGATTGGCACTGATGGTCGCCCACGTCAAAAAGGGCTCAAGGAGATTATTGCCGAGTGGATTTCTTTCCGAGTTGGCACTGTCACACGTCGTACTCAGCACCGCCTAGGTAAAGTCAAAGACCGGATGCATATTTTGGAAGGGCGCTTAATCGTTCTTCTGAATATTGATAAGGTCATTAAGATCATTCGCAATAGCGATGAGCCTAAGGCTGATCTTATTAAAGAATTCAAACTCAGCGATCGCCAAGCAGAGGATATCTTGGATATTCGCTTGCGTCAGTTGGCTCGCCTAGAAGGCATCAAGATTGAACAAGAGTTGAAAGAACTCAAGTCTGAGCGTGATGATCTCGAAGGTTTGCTGCAAAGCGATACTGTCTTACGCAAGCGCATCATCAAAGAAATCGAATCCGATATGAAGGATTTTGGTGATGATCGCCGAACCTTGATTCAAGAAGACAGGCGTGCTGTCGCAGAAACTAAAGTATTGGATGAACCTGTAACGGTCATCGTGTCCCAAAAAGGTTGGGTGCGCGTTCGCCAAGGCCATGAACATGATGCAACTCAGTTTGGCTTCAAGGCTGGCGACGCCCTCTATGGAACATTTGAGTGCCGCACGGTAGATGTGATGCAAGGTTTTGGCAGTGATGGCCGGGTCTATACCGTACCTGTCAGTGAGTTACCGGGCGCACGTGGGGATGGCTCACCTTTGACCAGCTTTGTGAACTTAGCTGCAGGATCGCAAATGGTTGCCTACTATGCTGGCCAGCCGGATGATATCGTGCTCATTTCCACCCGATCAGGCAACGGCTTCCTTGCAAACGTCGCGGATATGACTACCCGCAACAAGGCTGGAAAATCATTCGTAGGTATCGATAGTAAATTTCCTGGCGGTGATGCACCCCTCGGTGCAGCTAAAGTGACCGCCGGCATGAAGCTGGTTGCCTGTCTATCTGAAGGCTCTAAGTTGTTGGTTTTTCCACTGGACGAGCTTAAGCGTTTACCAACTGGCGGCAAAGGTGTGATTCTGATGGCCTTGGACGATAAAGAGAAGTTAGCTTCTGCCATCGCAGTTGGATCTGATGGCGCCACATATTCAGGCGCTGGACGTGCAGGCAAACCAACTGAGCTCAGTTTGGATGCCAAAACCTTGAAGTCATTTGCGGGTAATCGCGCTCGTAAAGGTCACTTTGTCGAACCAAGACTTAAAGATGGAAAGCTCAAAGCTAATTAAGAGGTTCATTGAATCTTGTGGAATCTAAAAAACCCAGTTATCAATTGATCGGGTTTTTTTATTGAATACTTAGACCTTCTTGGGGATTGGCACGCCGTACTTCACGGCAATCACCTCAGCCAAAATCGATACGGCGATTTCTGGCGGTGTTAAAGCGCCAATAAATAAGCCAACTGGCCCATGAAGCCGTTCAACTTGTTCCTGCGTCACATCAAACTCCAATAAGCGAGCCTTCCGCTTCTGTGTATTGAGTCTGCTACCCAGTGCTCCAACATAAAAAGCAGGGGACTTCAATGCCTCCATTAAAGCCATGTCATCGAGTTTGGGGTCATGCGTCAAGGCAACAACAGCCGTATGAGAGTCGACACCAATTTCTAGAAGCACGTCATCTGGCATACCCTTAATAAATTGTATGTAGTCACGATTGATACCTTCTGCATATTCTTCACGTGGGTCAATCACGATCACCTCAAAGTCCGACGCGAGAGCAAAGTCAGCGGTATAAAGCGACAGTTGTCCTGCGCCAATAATGACCATGCGCCAACGAGGACCATATGTCGTTTTCATTAATCGCTCATCACAAATAAACGCCTCATTACGATTTCCAGCCTCTAGAGTAGATTTGCCAGTAACCAGATCCACTGTGCGGGACGTAATTTGGTGACTACTGATGGAAGCTAGGATGGTTTCTAAAATAGCTAATTCTGGTTTTGGTTCTACGAGCAATCGCAGTGTTCCACCGCAAGGCAAGCCAAAGCGAGCCGCTTCTTGCTGACTGATGCCATAGACCACCATTTCTGGAAGGTCTCTTGTCAAAATTTCTGTTTGAACACGACGAATCAAGTCGTCCTCGACACATCCTCCAGAAACCGATCCAGTAACTTGGCCATCACCCCGAATGGCTAACCATGAGCCGATAGGTCTCGGTGCGGAGCCCCATGTCTGAACAACTGTTGCGATCGCAACCGAATGGCCGGATTTGAGCCAATCCACGGCGGCTTTTAATACGCTTAAATCAGTGCTGTTCATTTCTTGTCTTTAATTTCTTATATTTAATTTTTTGTATTTATTATTTTTGCTAGCAATGTAATTATTATCTCTCTAATGACAAGTTTTGACCCATCTGCTCAAGCTACACAATTACGCCTTGCCGTGCTCTTATTGGCAGCGGGTGAGGGCAGTAGGTTGGGTACGCATCCCAAAGCCTTGCTTCATCGGGATGGCCAGACTCTTTTGCAACGCTTTTCAGATGCTATCCAAGGATTTAACCCTGTTGAATACATCGTAGTGACCGGCTTTCATGCTCAAGCGATTGAGTCGGAGATTGCGAAGTTAAACCCCTTGCTAGCCCATCAAATCCAGGGCGTTCGAAATCCCTCCCCAGAAAGAGGTCAGCCTTCGTCTGTTCGCCTCGGGCTTGAATCCCTTCAAGTGCAATTTGATGTCTTGCTGGTTGCCTTGTCTGATCAACCTGAGATTGGAGAGGCGGAGATTCAAGATCTACTGGACGAGTACATTAAGCGAGAGGCCGGCGAGGAAATTATCTTGCCAGTGTTTAATGGGAAGCGTGGCAATCCAGCACTGTTTTCTTACGAAGCGATCTCGGAAGTGCTGAAGACTCCTGATATGGTTTGTAGAGTATATATGGATGCCCGCCCCAAGCAAGTCAGGGTCATGAGCACGAGCAAGCAGGCATTTGTAATGGATGTCGACACGCTAGAAGACATCCAGCTTCACAAATTAAGCATGACTTAGTTTTTAAATCTCGGCAATCAACTCGATTTCAACACAAGCGCCTAAGGGGATTTGCGCAACACCAAATGCGCTACGGGCATGCTTGCCTGCATCGCCAAATACTTCAAAGAGTAATTCTGAGCATCCATTCACTACTAAGTGTTGTTCGGTAAATTCAGAGGTGGAGTTCACTAAGCCCATGACTTTCACAATACGCTTCACTTTATCGAGAGAGCCTAAGTGATTTTGCAGAGTGGAAATCAGATCAATCGCAATCGACTTTGCAGCTACTTTACCGGTCTCCGTATCCATGTCTAGACCTAACTTTCCAACCCAAGGCTTGCCATCATTCTTGGCAATGTGGCCAGATAGAAATACGGTATTGCCTGTCGTGGCAGCCATGACGTAGGCAGCAGCAGGTGGTCCAGGAGGTGGCAAATCGATACCAAGAGTTTTAAGGCGATCGCTAATGTGATTTGTCATAGTTTTTTAGTAAAAATTGAAATAGAAAAATAGAAAAGGTGGTTTAAGCAAATCTTACTGGATTACTTTGACAGTTGACGCATCGCATCTTCAAGACCATTCAAGGTAACGGGATACATGCGATCTTTCATAAGGCCTTTCATGATGTCTATAGATTGACGATACTGCCAAACTGATTCAGGTTCTGGATTGAGCCATGCAAAGCGGGGGAAATGGTCAATGAGGCGATTAATCCAAGTTGCGCCAGTTTCTCGGTTGTTGTATTCAACTGAACCATTCTGACTCAGAATTTCATAGGGAGACATGGTGGCATCGCCAATAAAAATGAGTTTGTAGTCTGGGCCATACTTATTGATGATGTCTTGTGTTGCCGTGACTTGATCACGTCTACGGCGATTACTCTGCCAGAGATGCTCATTCACACAGTTGTGGAAATAGTAATACTCCAAGTATTTGAATTCGGTTTTGACGGCAGTGAATAATTCAGAGATGCGCTGGATATGATCATCCATGGAGCCGCCTACATCCATCAGCAATAAAACTTTGACCTGGTTATGACGCTCAGGACGCATTTGAATATCCAGCATGCCCGCATTCGCAGCAGTCGAGTGAATGGTTTTGTCGAGATCCAGCTCTAGACTGGAGCCTTCTCTGGCAAAACGTCTCAAGCGACGTAATGCCATTTTGATATTACGAGTCCCTAGGCTGAGATCGCTGTCATAGTCTTTGAATTCTCTCGCCTCCCAAACTTTGATGGCAGTGCGATTTCCTGCACTCTCTCCACCAACACGAATACCCTCTGGGTGATAGCCGCTATGACCAAAAGGAGAGGAGCCTCCGGCACCTATCCATTTATTGCCACCGCCGTGCCACTCTTTTTGCTCTTTCAAAAGCTCTTGAAGGCGCTTTTGTAATGCTTCATGACCACCCAACTTGTTGAGCTCTGCTTTTTCTTCTTCCGTTAATACGCGTTGTAGTTTTTTCTCAAGCCAGTCCAATGGTATATCAGGTGCTAATGCAATGAGTTGCTCTACACCATTGAAGTAAGACCCAAAGACCTGATCAAAGCGATCAAAATGCTGCTCATCTTTCACCAAAGTCATCCGTGCAAGTTGATAGAACTCATCAACAGAAGACCCAATGACACCTTTCTTTAAGGCCTCCAGAAGAGTTAAAAACTCTCGAACAGAAGCAGGGACTTTAGCCTCTTTGAGTTTTAGAAAAAATTGAATCAACATGATTCAGCTATTGCAGTGTGGCAGCAAGTGGAATCAACGGTGATTACGATTCATCATCACCAAGCGCTCAAACAGATGAATGTCTTGCTCGTTTTTAAGTAGTGCGCCATGCAACGGTGGAATTGCAATTTTTTCTTCTCCGCTATAAAGAGCCTCAGCTGGTATGTCTTCTGCCAGCAATAGTTTTAACCAATCAATTAATTCCGAAGTGGAAGGTTTCTTTTTTAAGCCCGGTAAAGATCGGATTTGATAAAAAGATTTGAGCGCGGCCTCTAGTAAATCTTGTTTGATATTTGGGTGATGAACATCAACAATGCTTTGCATCGTTCCAGCATCTGGGAATGAGATGTAATGAAAAAAGCAGCGGCGCAAAAATGCATCGGGCAATTCTTTTTCATTATTTGAGGTGATGATGACAAGAGGGCGGTGCTTTGCCTTAATTAGCTCACGTGTTTCGTACACATAGAATTCCATGCGGTCAATTTCTCGCAGGAGATCATTTGGAAACTCAATATCTGCTTTATCAATCTCATCAATTAGCAGGACGACGGGTTCATCTGCCTCAAATGCTTGCCACAGCACGCCTTTAATAATGTAGTTACGGATGTCATTTACTTTTGCATCGCCTAGTTGGGAGTCCCTCAGGCGGCTAACGGCATCGTATTCATAGAGGCCCTGCTGGGCCTTGGTGGTCGATTTAATATGCCATTGCAACAAAGGCATATTCAAAGCGGTGGCAACTTCCTCTGCCAACATGGTTTTACCTGTCCCTGGTTCGCCCTTAATAAGTAAAGGGCGCTGCAGTTGAATTGCAGCGTTGACTGCCAATTTCAGGTCATTCGTAGCTACATAACTTTGGGAGCCGTCGAAGCGGGATTTGGTATTGGTCATCGTAAGGTGGAGTGAATTTGTCTGTAAAGAGCGTTCAAGTATAGGTAAAAGGGCCGTTATTTTCAGTGTTTTGCTAATTTAAGGGGGGTGAAAGGGGGTGCCTCGGTCCGTCTCCGCTATACTCTTTCAAAATTGATTTAAATCAAACCTGTAAATAATGATTTCTATGAAAAAACACCTCATTCTTTCCCATTTGACACTGTGTGCTGGTTTGGCTTTTGCTGGATTTGCTGCACAAGCCCAAGATGTTAAAGGCTCTGCCCAAGCTGGTCAGGGCAAGGTTTGGCTTTGTATTGGTTGCCACTCCATCCCTGACTACCGTGCGGACTATCCTTTGGTATACAGGGTTCCAATGTTGGGAGGTCAAAATGCTGCTTACATCGCCAGTTCCTTAGCTGCCTATAAAAAAGGCGAAAGAAAGCATCCAACGATGCGTTCTATTGCTTCCGGCTTGTCTGATCAGGACATGGCTGATCTTGGCGAGTACTATGCTGCGCAGACTGCCAGCTCACCCAATAACCCATTGAAGTGATATTTAGAGGCATGTTTATGAAATTCGCACTAATTACCGTCATTTTATTATCCAGCATTGGGCTAGCTCATGCAGCTAGCGCTGACAAAGGTCGGGCGCTTGTAGAGAAGGCCAATTGCGCCTCTTGCCATGGTGCTGGCCTCAATGCTCCTATCCTGCCCGCTTACCCAAAGTTAGCTGGTCAGTATCCTGATTACCTCTATTACGCTTTAAAAGCTTATAAAGTGGGCAATGGAAATGCTCAGTATGGCCGTAACAATGCCATTATGGGTTCTCAAGTTCAATCTTTCTCTGATGCGGATATGCAAGATATTGCTGCGTACATCTCTAAGCTGCCTGGCAATTTCGTAGTCAAGAAATAATCCAGACACTCAGTAAGCCCTGCTTATAGGGCCTTGGTCAATCACCCAGGCCTTTTTTATTTTGTAGCCTCAAGACCTCTTGCCAGATGTTTACGCATAGCCAGCTCGGCTGCCAGAGGATCTCTTTTGAGGATCGCCTGGAGTATCTCGCGATGCTCAACTAGGGAGCTCAATAATCTACCGCTCCGACTCAATGAATCCCGTCTTTGAAGTTTAAGAACCTTGCGCAGGTCCTCGATAACGCCATTCATCCACTTATTTCCTGCGATTTCTTGAATTAGCTCATGAAACCTGACATTAATCTC
This sequence comes from Polynucleobacter sp. 39-46-10, assembly GCF_002282275.1. NCBI lineage: Bacteria > Pseudomonadati > Pseudomonadota > Betaproteobacteria > Burkholderiales > Burkholderiaceae > Polynucleobacter > Polynucleobacter sp. 39-46-10. The sequence continues at coordinate 14,098 of NZ_NCJB01000009.1, forward strand.
AAAGAATTGCTCTAAATCCCTATCTGCAGCAGCCTTTTCTAGGCGGTGATGTAGGTTATCCAGTTGAGTTAGTTGTTCTTCCGTTGCTTTTAGCGCTGTTTCTTTTGCGGCTTGACCCTCTAAAAGTGAGAGTACAGTAAAGATTTGCTCAAGATCGCGCCTATCTACCTCAGTGACATAAGCGCCTTTATTCATTTTAGTTGTTACCAAGCCCTCAGAGGCCAGAACCTTAATGGCTTCTCTCATTGGGGTGCGGCTGATACCAAATGCAGTAGCTAGACTTTGTTCGTCTAACCAGCTTCCAGGAGCCAATTCATGGGAGAAGATCTGCGCTCGGAGGCGCTCAGCGACGTCTTCGTATAAAGGTCTATTAATCAGTTTTGTATTCATAATTATGTATACAGTATCTAGACAAATTAAAAAAAGTCAAGCAAAATAGCCCTACAAATTTAGCAACAATGCAATAAAGCCAACTAGGAGTGCTTTATGAGTACAAGTGAAAAAAAGTCTGGAACGAATGCATCGAATATTTGGCCAAATGTGCCAGATAGCAATTTAGAGGCTTGGAAAAAATCAGCTCAAAAGTCAGCGCCAAATGGTGACGTCGATAAATTAGGCTGGCAAACCCCAGATGGCATTCATCTCAAGGCCTTATATACGGCGGAAGATACTGCAGGTCTTCAGTACACTCACTCTTTACCGGGCTTTGAGCCATTTGTTCGTGGACCTCAGGCAACAATGTACTCTGTCCGACCTTGGACTATTCGCCAGTACGCCGGTTTTTCAACCGCAGAAGAATCTAATGCCTTTTATCGCAAGGCCTTAGATGCTGGGGGTCAAGGTGTTTCCGTGGCATTCGACTTGGCAACCCATCGTGGCTATGACTCCGATCATCCTCGCGTAACTGGTGACGTTGGTAAAGCGGGTGTTGCTATTGACTCTGTTGAAGATATGAAAATCTTGTTTGATGGCATTCCATTGGACAAGGTATCTGTTTCGATGACGATGAATGGCGCCGTATTGCCGGTATTGGCTGGATATATTGTTGCTGGTGAAGAGCAGGGTGTAAAGCAAGAGTTGTTATCAGGAACCATTCAGAATGACATTCTGAAAGAGTTCATGGTTCGCAATACTTACATCTACCCACCAGAACCTTCCATGCGCATCATCGGTGACATCATTGAGTACACCGCCAAGCACATGCCGAAATTTAACTCGATCTCTATTTCCGGTTATCACATGCAAGAGGCGGGTGCGAACCAAGTTCTCGAACTAGCATTTACATTGGCCGATGGTAAGGAGTATGTCAAAACAGCCCTTGCTAAAGGCTTGGATGTTGATGTCTTTGCTGGTCGCCTTTCATTCTTCTTTGCCATTGGCATGAACTTTTATTTAGAAGTTGCTAAGTTACGTGCTGCACGTCTCTTGTGGTGGCGCATCATGAAATCATTCGAGCCAAAGAATCCAAAGTCGTTGATGTTGCGCACGCACTGCCAAACCTCAGGCTGGTCTTTGACTGAACAAGATCCATTTAACAACGTGGTTCGTACGACAGTTGAAGCCATGGCTGCAGTATTTGGTGGCACTCAATCTTTGCATACGAATTCCTTTGATGAAGCGATTGCTTTACCTTCTGAATTCTCAAGCCGTATTGCTCGTAATACTCAGTTGATCTTGCAAGAAGAAACCCATATTACTAGCGTCATAGATCCATGGGCTGGCTCTTACATGATGGAGAATCTCACTCAAGAAATGGCCGATAAGGCTTGGGAAATTATCCAAGAAGTTGATGCAATGGGCGGTATGACGAAAGCAGTTGAAAGCGGTTGGGCCAAGCTCAAGATTGAGGCTGCCGCAGCTGAGAAGCAGGCCAAGATTGACTCTGGCTCTGATGTCATTGTCGGTGTGAATAAGTACAAGTTGGGTAAAGAAGACTTAGTTGATGTCTTGATGATCGATAACGACAAGGTTCGTGAAAGCCAAGTTGCTCGATTAAAAGATATTAAGACTAAGCGCGATTCTAAAAAAGTCGAGGCTGCACTAGAAGCATTAACTAAAGCTGCAGAAGAAAACACTGGCAACCTATTGGAGTTAGCTGTTCAGGCAATTCGTTTGCGTGCTACGGTTGGCGAAGTTTCTGATGCATTAGAAAAGGTTTACGGGCGCCATCGCGCCGATACTCAAAAGGTAACTGGTGTGTATGCAGCTGCTTATGACTCAGCAGAAGGATGGGAAAAGTTGAAAGTAGAGATTGCTGAATTTGCAAAAGACTTTGGTCGTCGTCCACGTGTGATGATTGCTAAGTTGGGTCAGGATGGCCATGATCGAGGCGCTAAGGTTGTTGCAACTGCTTTTGCTGACCTTGGATTTGACGTGGATATAGGACCCTTGTTCCAAACCCCTGAAGAGTGTGCTCGTCAAGCAATTGAGAATGACGTACACGCCTTAGGAGTTTCTACGCTGGCTGCAGGCCACAAGACTTTGGTGCCAGCCATCATTGCTGAGCTGAAGAAGCAGGGTGCTGATGACATCATTGTTTTCGTTGGTGGAGTAATACCAAGACAGGATTACGATTTCTTATATGAGGCAGGGGTTAAAGGCATTTATGGCCCGGGTACCCCTATTCCAGCCTCAGCCAAGGATGTACTCGAGCAGATTCGTAAGTCTGTAAAACCTGATTAATTTAGAGAGCAAAGACATCAGCATGCTTAATGCAGTTGACCAAGCTTTGGTGCGTGATCTCACTGGTGCGCCTTCATCGGCGCAGCGTCGGGCCTTAGCCAAGATCATTACCTTACTCGAGTCCACGCGCATGGATCACCGTAAGCGTGCTGATGAGTTACTTAATACCCTGTTGCCAAAAACAGGAAAATCATTTCGCTTGGGTATCTCTGGGGTTCCTGGTGTCGGCAAGTCCACTCTGATTGAGACTTTGGGTTTGTATTTAATTAAAAAAGGGCATCGGGTTGCAGTTCTGGCAATCGATCCTTCCTCCAGCTTATCTGGTGGTTCTATTTTGGGCGATAAGACCCGAATGGAGAGACTCTCAGTTTTGGATAATGCGTTTATTCGCCCAAGCCCATCATCATGCACACTAGGCGGTGTAGCCGAGAAAACACGCGAAGCAATGCTCGTTGCTGAAGCTGCCGGTTTTGACATTGTGATTGTGGAGACTGTCGGCGTTGGTCAAAGCGAAATTGCAGTTGCCGGCATGACGGATATGTTCCTCTTATTGCAATTGCCTAATGCTGGAGATGATCTGCAGGCTATTAAAAAAGGCGTGATGGAAATTGCTGATCTGATTGTGATTAATAAAGTAGATATCGATCCAGATGCAGCCATGCGTGCGCAATTATTTATTACCAGCTCTTTGCGTCTCTTGGGCTTCCAGGGTAATCCCAATCATGCTTCGCATAATCAAGAGTATTGGCATCCAACCGTCATGACCTTAAGCGCCTTAGAGGGTAATGGCGTACCTGAATTATGGGAAAAGATTCTGCATTTTCAGAAGCTACAAAACGCGAATGGCCAGATACAGTCTCGTCGCAAACAACAATCCGGCGCTTGGATGTGGGATCGCATTGATGCAGGTCTCAAGAACGCTTTTCAGAATCACCCTGAAGTACAAAGACTCTTACCCGTCCTCAGTGGAGAGGTAAATCAAGGAAGCATGGCCGCATCTGTTGCTGCGAGGCGTTTACTCGAGGCAATGGGACACGAATTTTTCTAAGGGAGTAGTTATGAAGGAAATCATTCAACAGCTTGAAGCAAAACGTGAGCTTGCCAGATTGGGTGGCGGGCAAAAGCGCATTGCTGCTCAACATTCCAAAGGCAAGCTGACTGCTCGCGAACGTATTGAGCTCTTGTTGGATGCGGGCACTTTTGAAGAGTGGGATATGTTCGTTGAGCATCGTTGCCATGACTTTGGTATGGCCGATCAAACTGTTCCAGGCGATGGCGTTGTTACTGGCTACGGCATGATTAATGGCCGATTGGTTTTTGTGTTCTCTCAAGACTTCACTGTCTTAGGCGGATCTCTTTCAGAAGCGCATGCTGAGAAGATTTGTAAGATCATGGATCAGGCGCTCAAAGTAGGCGCACCGGTTATTGGTCTAAATGACTCTGGTGGTGCACGTATTCAAGAAGGTGTTGCATCTCTGGGTGGCTATGCTGAAATCTTCCAGCGCAATGTCACTGCCTCTGGCGTCATCCCGCAAATTTCCTTAATCATGGGCCCATCAGCTGGCGGTGCAGTTTACTCACCAGCTCTGACAGATTTCATCTTCATGGTGAAAGATAGCTCTTATATGTTTGTGACCGGTCCAGAAGTAGTGAAAACAGTGACTCATGAAGATGTAACTGCGGAAGAATTGGGTGGTGCCGTTACTCATTCCACCATTTCAGGTGTTTGCGATTTAGCTTTTGATAATGACGTTGACGCCATCATGATGCTCCGTCGCTTCTTTAACTATCTACCGTTATCCAATCGTGAAAAACCACCTATGATCAATGGGGCGCAACGTACCGAAGAGCCAGATTTTTCTCTCGATACATTAGTGCCAAGCAATCCGAATCAACCTTACGATATGAAAGAGTTGATCGAGAAAATCGTTGATGACGGTGAGTTCTTTGAGCTCCAGCCTGATTACGCTAAAAATATTCTAATAGGCTTTGCTCGCATGGAAGGCCGTTCGATTGGCATTGTTGCTAACCAGCCCTTAGTTTTAGCCGGTTGTCTGGATATCAAGGCATCCATTAAAGCTGCCCGCTTTGTTCGTTTCTGCGATGCCTTCAATATCCCAGTTGTTACATTGGTTGACGTACCTGGATTTATGCCTGGCACCTCTCAGGAATACGGCGGGATTATCAAGCATGGGGCAAAGCTACTCTATGCTTATGCAGATTGCACCGTTCCAAAGGTTACGCTAATTACTCGTAAAGCTTATGGTGGTGCTTATGACGTGATGGCTTCTAAGCATTTGCGTGGTGACGTTAACTTTGCCTGGCCATCTGCTGAGATTGCAGTGATGGGGCCAAAGGGTGCCGTTGAAATTATTTTCCGTGAAGAAAAGGCTGATCCTGCAAAAATCTTGGCTCGTGAAGCTGAATACAAGGCGAAGTTTGCAAACCCATTTGTCGCGGGTCGACGCGGCTACATTGATGATGTGATCTTGCCTCATGAGTCACGTAAGCGTATCTCGCGTTCTTTGGCAATGCTCAAAGATAAAGAGCTCACAAATCCACCGCGTAAACACGGCAATATCCCTCTTTAAGGCGCCGACAAATCATGACTACGAAAATGTTTAAGAAAATTTTGATTGCCAACCGTGGCGAGATTGCTTGCCGTGTAATGAAAACCGCCAAGAAGATGGGTATCAAGACGGTTGCCGTCTATTCCGAGGCAGATAAAGAAGCGCGTCATGTGCAGATGGCTGACGAAGCAGTTTGTATTGGACCAGCCCCTTCGCGCGAATCATATTTGGTGATGGACCGCATTATTCAAGCCTGCAAAGATACTGGCGCCCAAGCGGTTCACCCTGGCTATGGTTTCTTATCGGAGAACGAGCAATTTGCTCGCCGTTGCGAAGAAGAGGGCATTGTCTTCATCGGCCCAAAACATCAGTCTATTGCGGCAATGGGTGACAAGATTGCTTCGAAGAAGCTGGCATTAGAGGCTAAGGTTAATACGATTCCTGGATTTAATGAGGCCATTGACAAGGCTGAGGATGCAGTCAAGATTGCCCAGGGCATCGGCTATCCAGTCATGATTAAGGCATCAGCAGGTGGTGGCGGTAAGGGCTTGCGCGTTGCCTTCAATGATAAAGAAGCTTTTGAAGGGTTTACTGCGTGTCGTACTGAGGCTCTCAATAGCTTTGGTGATGATCGTGTCTTCATTGAGAAGTTTGTTGAAGGTCCTCGTCATATTGAGATTCAGGTGCTGGGTGACTCACATGGCAATGTGGTGTATCTAGGTGAGCGCGATTGCTCTATTCAGCGACGCCATCAAAAGGTCATTGAAGAAGCGCCATCACCATTTATTGATCCCGCAACCCGTAAAGCGATGGGTGAGCAGGCTGTTGCCTTGGCAAAAGCGGTGAACTATCAATCTGCAGGCACCGTGGAGTTTGTGGTTGGTAAAGATAAGTCTTTCTACTTCCTTGAGATGAATACCCGCTTGCAAGTTGAGCATCCGGTAACCGAGGGAATTACGGGTCTCGATTTGGTGGAGCAGATGATTCGTGTAGCGGCTGGTGAGAAATTGACATTCAAACAAGAAGAGGTCAAGTTGGATGGTTGGTCGATGGAGTGCCGTATTAATGCGGATGATCCATTCCGAAACTTTTTGCCTTCTACAGGCCGTCTCGTTAAATACCGCCCGCCAGAAGAATTGGATGGTGTGCGCGTTGATACTGGCGTCTTTGAGGGTGGTGAGATTCCAATGCACTATGACTCTATGATTGCTAAATTGATAGTACATGGCAAAGATCGTACTGAAGCAATCGAAAAGATGCGTGCTGCACTAAATGACTTTGTCATTCGTGGGATTCACTCCAATATCCCTTTCCAGGCGGCCCTTCTACAGCACCCGCGCTTTGTCTCTGGTGATTTCACTACTGGCTTTATTGCAGAAGAGTATCCCGATGGCTTTAAGAAGGATTCTGTACAACCGTCTGATCCAAAACGTTTGGCTGCTTTGTCGGCATTTATGCGCTATCGCTACCTCGAGCATATCAAAATGATTGACGGTCAATTGGCTGGTCACGAGATGACAATTGCTAAGAATTTCGTAGCGGTCACTGGATTACGCGTTGGATCTAGCGCAGAGATGAAAGAAGTCCCTGTTCGCGTTGATCTTAAGGATGGTGTTTACGCCGTCTACGTTGAAGAAGATGGTGACGTAAGCCGTTACAACATCGTCAGCAATTGGCGTCCAGGCGAGCTATGCTTGCGTGCAACCATCAATGGTACTCACAAGATTACTGCTCAAGTAGAGCGCAATGGCGTCAAGTACGCTCTTGTCTTGGACGGTGCGCACTACGAGTGTATGGTCCTAAGCCCCTTGGGTGCTGAGCTTCAGCGTCGCATGTTGGTCAAAGTTCCGCCGGATACTTCTAAGTTAGTGATGTCGCCAATGCCCGGCCTATTAACCAACATATCTGTCCAAGTTGGTGAGGCAGTAACTGCTGGTCAAAAATTGGCTGCGATTGAGGCAATGAAAATGGAAAACACATTGGTTGCGGCCCAAGATGGGTTAGTTGCTGAAATTTGTGCCAATGTTGGCGAAAGCTTAACGGTTGATCAATTGATCATTCGTTTCGAATAAGGCTAGCCATGACTAAACCATTCAAGATATTGGGTATTCAGCAAATTGCGATTGGCGGAGAAAACAAAAATCGCCTCCGTAAGCTTTGGGTTGACCTATTGGGCTTTGAATACAAAAGCACCTTTGTCTCTGAGCGTGAAAACGTCGATGAAGATATTTGTGCGATTGGCAAAGGCCTTCACGAAATTGAAGTTGATCTTATGCAACCCTTTGATATTGGAAAGAAGCCTGCTGTTCATCTAACCCCTTTAAATCACATTGGTTTATGGGTGGATGATCTTCCAAAGGCGGTTGAGTGGTTATCTGCTCAGGGCTTGCGTTTTGCGCCAGGCGGCATTCGTAAGGGTGCTGCTGGATATGACATTACCTTTGTCCATCCGAAAGGCAATGAAGAGTTTCCTTTCTGCGGCGAGGGTGTATTGATTGAGCTTGTTCAGGCGCCACCAGATATCATTGCAGGCCTGAGTTCATAAGTATCTAGAAAGCTTCAATTGACCCATATATTGGCCATCGACACCTCGTCAGCTTGGTGTTCGGTAGCGTTATCTTTAACTAATGCTGCGCCAATTGTTCGTCACCAAAAAGTGTCGGCCGGGGCTAGTCAACTCTTGTTGCCTTGGGTTGAAGAGATATTATCCGAAGCCTCAATCGAACTTGCCGCTCTTGATGCTATTGCAATTGGCGTAGGTCCGGGGGCTTTCACGGGTGTTCGCCTTGGGGTTGCTGCAGTCCAGGGTCTAGCAATTGCGGCAAGACTAGCAGTTCTACCAGTAGCAAGTCTGGATGCTATCGCTAGTCAACTTATTCTGACTCCTGCGTTTATTGCTTCGGGTGCTCAATCATTTGTAATTGCCATTGATGCCCGCATGGGTGAGGTTTACTGGGCTAGTTATCAAGTAGTAGCAAACCAATTACCGCAACGTCAGGGTGATATTCATCTGACAAGCCCAGAGGGAATTGAACTCTCGAATATTGAGTTCTTAGCTGGCAGTGCAATTACCGAGTTTGGTGATCGTGTATTTGCTAGTGTGCCGCAAGCTCTTGACAGCAATCATCTTGATTCAGCTATTACTGTCAATGCCCTGGGGGTTTTAGCTTGCGCTCAGGATATGTGGAGCAAAGGCTTGCAACAAGATATTCACCTGCTTGAGCCGCTCTATATACGTAATGAAGTGGCGTTGACCTCTGCCGAACGTAGTCAACAACATGACAGATAGCATTAAGTCTACACAGTCGAGTACTGAGGGCGTATCAGAGCTTTCATTTCTGCCAATGACGGTTGCGGATTTGGATTCAGTTCTCGCCATAGAATCGGCTTCACATATTCACCCTTGGACAAAAGGCAATTTTTCAGACTCACTTGCTGCGGGTCATTGGGCATATTGTGTCAGACCGCAATTGTCGGATGCAGTAAAGGGCAGTTATTTAGACCCAGAAATTCTCTGGGCTTATTGCATCTTGTTTCCAGCGGTAGATGAGCTGCACCTACTGAACATCACTGTTTCCCCGAAATTACGTCGCCTGGGAATTGGTTTAAAAATGATGAATGCAATCGAAGGTGTAGCTTCTCAGCAAAACATGCCCAGAATTATTCTGGAGGTTCGACCCTCCAATGAATCGGCCTTAATGCTGTATCAAAGCCTTGGGTATGAGCAGATTGGTTTACGCAAAAATTATTACCCAGTTGATGCCAATAGTGGATTGCGTGAAGACGCCCTGGTTTTGGCTAAATCGATTAAGCTTGAGGCATGAATATGAGTGCAAATTCCGCCTTTCTTAAAGAGATGGGTATTACTGAGTGGACTTCACGAGATGGAGCCTCCGTTCAAGCTTTAGAAGTGATTGCTGCTGAGATATCTAACCATCGGGCTGATACTTCAAGCTCTCTATCCTCTGCATCTCTTTTTGTAGTCGAAAAGCACGAGAGAGTGTCGTCTGGGATATGGTGGTTCTATGGCAATAAGCCTCAAGGTCACGCCGAAGTACTTTTTCAGAACACCATTCGGGTTCTCGGCTTAACTCCCCAAGATTGGTCTTGGAAAAATCCTGCTGAACAATTCAATCTCGAGCAGTTACCTCAAGATGGAACGCCTATAGTGGCTCTAGCATTTGGCGGATCTGCTGCCCAAAGATTGTCAGGTGAGCGTGATGCGTTGCCTGAGCTGCGTGAGACTGTGTTGGCAATTAACGCCAAGGGTGCAGAGGAGTTACCGCTAATTGCCACTTTTGAATTAAATCAGTTGATTGCTAGACCAAAAGACAAGAGTCTATTCTGGCAAGATTTACTATTGGCTAAATCAGTCCTACAAAACCTCTAAGCCTTGTGCTTAGAGCTTATGTTCACCAATCAAATGCATTGAGTCATATTCAGCTTGATTTGCAGCATGGCGCTTAATGACTAGCCACATGATTGCGCTCACCGTAACACCAAAGCCAATAATCACCGCCTGAATTGGCGCATCCAACCAAATCAGTCCGGAATAAATCAATAGCATCATCAGAACAGAAATGTTCTCGTTAAAGTTTTGTACGGCAATGGAATGTCCCGCAGACATCAGAATATGGCCGCGATGCTGAAGTAATGCATTCATCGGTACGACAAAATAGCCAGCCAACCAGCCAACCAATACCAGTAGGAAATAGGCCGGTAGCAAATTGAGTGAAATCTCAAACTTGCCAATAGTCCAGATGCTTGTATTGGGCAACATGTCCGAGTTGTAGATTGCCATTACGCAGACAACTAAGCCCATGGTGATGCCATAGGGGAGGACCTTGAGTGAGCTTTTAAGGGGTACTCGCCAAGCAGCCCATACAGCCCCTCCAGCTACGCCAAATGCAGAAATTGCCTGGAGAATGGCGCCTTGCGATAAGGTCATATGTAGAGCAACCTGTGCCCACTTAATCACAATAAATTGCAAGGTGGCTCCAGCACCCCAAAACAAGGTTGTGACTGCCAAGGAGATTTGACCAAGGCGGTCATCCCAGAGTGTCTTAAAGCAGACAGCAAAATCTTTTACCAGTTCGATCGGGCTGGTCTTTTGGGATTCATAACGCGCCCCAGTGTCTGGAATGCGTAAATTAATTAGGGCTGCCAGTAAGTAAATCATCATGATGATCAGAATGGCAGATTCTGCAGCAGTATCAATGCTGGTCTCAAGGATGGGCATATCAAAGCCTAAGAGGCTTTCAGATACCGATTTACTAATTAAAACCCCTCCAAGTACTGTTCCCATAATGATGGAGCCCACGGTAAGACCTTCAATCCAGCCGTTAGCCGCAACCAATTTTTCTGGTGGAAGTAATTCTGTGAGGATGCCGTATTTAGCTGGGGAGTAGGCGGCAGCTCCTAGGCCAACAATTGCATAGGCCAGCAAAGGGTGGCTGCCAAACAGCATCACAACGCAACCAACGAATTTAATCGTATTGGTGATGAACATCACATTGCCCTTGGGGCGGGAGTCAGCAAAGGCTCCCACAAAGGCTGCCAGCAGTACATAGGAAAGAACGAAGAATAATTTGAGTAAAGGAGTCATCCAGGCCGGAGCGTTAAGCTGGACCAAGAGGGCGATTGCTGCGATCAGCAATGCGTTATCAGCAAGCGACGAAAAAAATTGCGCCGCCATAATGATGTAAAAACTACGGTTCATTCGTACAATCTAGTCATTACTGCAATTAAAACATGAAAGGAGGGGTGGATATGAGCTTGTCAGCTAATCGCTTAATTAATAGGCCAATTCTGGCAACTATACACACAGATGCCTTTCGTCATAATTTGGGTCGTATTCGTGAGCTTGCCCCTGAATCCAAGGTCTGGTCGGTTGTGAAGGCTAAGGCCTATGGCCATAGCCTGGAGGCAGCCTTTAAAGGTCTTGAATCGACAGACGGTTTTGCCTTACTTGACCTTGCTGATGCACAGTGGTTAAGGGACCACGGCTGGGAGGGTCGGATTCTCTTGTTAGAGGGTATTTTTAGTCAGCAGGAGCTTGAGCTGACAGTCCAACTTCAATGTGACTTGGTGGTGCATAGCGAAATGCAAGTTATTTGGCTTGAAGCCCTTAAGAACCATTCAAGCCACCCAATCAGTGTATTTTTAAAGCTCAATTCGGGAATGAATCGTCTCGGCTTTAGACCTGATCAATATCGCATCGCTTTTCATCGCCTCCATTCTGCTGGCTATCACCTTCATCACATGACTCATTTTGCTAATGCAGATCAAGTTGATCAAGTGCCATCGGTCGGCGAGCAAATGGAGTGCTTTGAGAAAACTACCGAGGGTCTTGAAGCGCCCAGTTCTTTGGCTAACTCCGCTGCGATCCTTTGGCATCGTAATGCACTAGGTGATTGGGTTCGCCCCGGGATCATGCTGTATGGTGTATCGCCAACCGGAGTACATGCGGATATTATTCGATCCGAACTTCAGGCTGTCATGCAGCTACGCAGTGAAATCATTGACATTCAAGAATTAAAGAAGGGCGGCCGCGTTGGTTACGGCGGCCGTTATGAAGCGCCAGAAGACATGCGTATTGGTGTTATTGCCTGTGGCTACGCTGATGGTTATCCGCGTCATGCTGAAGACGGTACGCCAGTTTGGGTTGATGGTGCTGGCGCCCAGGGCGATGGTGTGATTTGTCCGATAGTTGGTCGAGTTTCTATGGACATGTTGACGATTGATTTGCGTGAAGCACCCAATGCCAAGATAGGTAGCGCGGTAGAGCTATGGGGCAATGAAGTGCCAGTAGATGATGTGGCTCAAATGAGTGGAACCATCGGCTATGAACTTATTTGTGCATTGGCACAGAGAGTCCCGGTAGCAATCAAGTAGCGCAGCGCGTTACTTGATTGCACTCATCTTATTTAATTTTTACTTATTCCAGATTTGCCACCAACGACGTTCTTTCTGAACGCGTTGACCAGTAATCATCATTTGACTGTCAGGGAAATTAAGCTTGAACACGCGCGCAGCATCATTGCTGAGATCGGTCATACCTAACTTCTCATATGACTTAGTAAGAAGGTAAAGCGCTTCTTCTACAGCAGGTGCACGATCATAGTCACGAATCACGAGCTGCGCTCTATTAGCGGAAGCTAAATACGCACCGCGTTGATAGTAAAAGCGCGCCACGATCACATCTGCTTCGGCAAGTGAATTCACGATGTAGCGCATTCGGTCCAAAGAATCCGGCGCATATTTACTATCAGGGAAGCGCTCAACTACAACCTTGAAAGATTCAAAAGCTTCCTTAGCCGCTTTTGGATCGCGCTCACTTAAATCTTGTCCAGTGAATTTACCGAGCCAACCTAAATCATCATTAAAACTAATCAAACCTTTAAGGTAGTAGCCGTAATCTAAATTAGGGCTGCCTTGATGAAGTTTGATGAAGCGATCGATAGCTACTTGAGCCTGGGCTTCTTCTTGAGCCTTCCAATAACAATAGGCTGCATTGATCTGCGCTTGTTGAGAGTAGGGTCCAAAAGGGAAGCGTCCCTCTAGCTTTTCAAAGTACTTGCCGCACTTTGCATAATCCGCCTCTTTTAGTTTGTCGGTTGCCTCGGAATAAAGCCTTGTCTCTGACCAAATATCGGCATCATCTTTTTGACCATCGCTACCAGCGCATCCACTGAGAACTAGGCAGACTGCACTGGCTCCAATAAACAAAGAAATGAGAGATTTTTTGGAAGATGACCCAATACTGGCAGCAAGCCTTAAACTGGCGTCTGCAATAACGTCCGACATAACTAAAAGGCTCTTTAAGCGTGGCATTGCCGCATACTCCCGATTCGAATCCCATTGATTATATCGATGATGAGGATTTCATAGCCCTAGAAGTTCCCCCCGAGGTTAGTGGGGAGCGTTTGGATAAGTTTCTTGGTGGCGCTTTGCCTGATTATTCTCGTAATCGGCTCAAAGCCTGGGTTGAGGCTGGAGCTGTCACGGTTGATGGAAAAGTCACCAAAGTTCGCCATTTACTCCGTGGAAGCGAGAGTATTAAGGTGTTCCCACAGGAAATGCCCGAGCAATTTGCCTTTGCCCCGGAAGATATCCCTTTGGATGTTGTCTATGAGGACGACACCATCATTGTGCTCAATAAACCCGCTGGACTCGTTGTGCATCCTGCTGCTGGAAATTGGACGGGAACCTTATTAAATGGCCTATTAAACCGCTTTCCCGAGCTAAAAAGCCTCCCAAGAGCTGGAATTGTCCATCGTCTTGATAAAGATACCTCTGGATTGATGGTGGTAGCTCGGACGGATATCGCGCAAACCTCCTTAGTGAGGCAGCTTCAAGAGCGAACTGTAGGACGGCGTTACCTCTCTTTGGTTTGGGGTGATGCACCTTCTCAAGGTAAAGTGCTGGCAACCGTAGGTCGTGACCAGCGTGACCGCCTCAAAATGGCTGCTGGCTCTGCTCAAGGTAAGCCTGCAGCGACCTTATTTCGACGCCTGGCCAAAGGCGCATTTTCAGAAAGTCCAGTTGCTTTATTGGAATGTCGTCTTGAGACGGGTAGAACCCACCAAATCCGTGTGCACCTGGAATCATTGGGTTTTCCACTCTTAGGTGACCAGGTTTACCGGAAAAGAACACCCGGCGTTGCTAAAGCATTACCTTTCGGTCGCCAAGCGCTGCATGCTTATGCGCTCAGTCTGCAGCACCCAGCAACCCATGAAGTAATGACCTGGTTTAGATTGCCTCCCCAAGATTTAATGGAGTTGCTGCCCATGGTTGGCATGGTTGAGTCAGACCTCCCCAAAGAGGAGGCTTTAATGGCGTCCATCAAAAATGATCAACGCAATGAATCAAATTGAGCCAGACTGGGTTGTGCCGCAGCAAATTAAAGCTTTTTGCACAACCCGCAAGGGCGGAGTTAGTAAGCCGCCTTTTAATAGCTTCAATCTGGGACTCAATGCCGGCGATCATTTGGAGGATGTTCTGCAAAATCGTAGCATCCTTAAGACACACCTGCCCGCCGAGCCAATCTGGCTTAAACAGATTCATGGGGTCACAGTCAGCACCCCGGCCTCAAGGAATGCCTCGGTCAATGGGCCATTTGAAGCAGATGCCTCAGTTACCAATATTCCAAATGAGGTTCTCAGTATTCTGACGGCTGATTGCGTGCCAGTATTGTTTGTAAGTAAATATGGTGATGTCATTGGCGCGGCACATGCTGGCTGGCGTGGTCTTAGCGGCGGAGTTCTTGAAAATACAATCCAGGAAATGTGCTCTCTATCTCCAGGCTTAATGCCTCAGGACATTACGGCATGGATGGGTCCGGCAATTGGACCTTCTGCATTCGAGGTTGGGGAAGATGTACTGCAAGCATTTGCAAGTCAATCGCAAGCTACTTTGGCGCAGGCATTTCAGCCAATTGTTGGAACTCCAGAAAAGTATTTAGCCAATCTATATCTACTCGCTCAGGATCGCCTGCGCTCTTTTGGTGTTGAGCAGATCTATGGCGCAGACTTTTGTACTTTTGGTGACCCGACCAATTTCTTTTCTTATCGCAGAGACAAAGAAACGGGGCGCTTTGCCTCCTTGATTTGGATTTCAGCCGATACCTAACTTCGGGTTATTACTAGCTTAGCTCTAGGGCTAGGGTTAGTGCGTATAACCCTTACAGCTTTATAGATGGAGAATGATCTTAATTAATTAACGAGATCATTATGTTTGCAGGTATGAATACAGGTGTGGCTCCTTCATTGGCGCCACATCATATGGCATTAATTCCTCCAGAACGCCTGGCTGAAATTCAAAAAGAATACTTCACTGAGTTTGCGCATCTTGCGACGAATCCGGAAGTGATTGAAGTAAAGGATCGCCGCTTCTCTGGCAAAGCATGGCACTCCTCATGGAGCAAGATGATTGCCGCTACCTATTTATTGAACTCCAAGCATTTGCTTTCTCTCGCCTCAGCGGTTGATGCTGACGAAAAAACCAAAACTAAAATTTTGTTCACTACAGAACAAATGATTGATGCCTTATCGCCATCCAACTTTATTGCAACCAATCCAGAAGTTCTTGAAAATATCATTAGCTCCCAAGGCCAATCTATTCAAAATGGAATAGTGAACTTGTTGGGCGATTTGAAAAAGGGCAAAGTTTCACTAACTGATGAAAGTGCGTTTGAGGTTGGTAAGAACATTGCAACAACTGAAGGTCAGGTAGTTTTTCGTAATGATCTTTTTGAATTAATTCAGTACACGCCGTTAACTGAGACAGTGTATGAGCGCCCATACTTAATGGTGCCACCATGTATTAACAAATACTATATTTTAGATTTACAGCC
>NZ_NCJB01000228.1:0-3996 GCF_002282275.1 Polynucleobacter sp. 39-46-10
CCCTTGCCTTTAAACTTGAATTCAGCATTTAAACCTATTAAATCGGCGATTTCTTGTGTTAAACGACGCATATCTGGGTCGTGCGTTGGCGCACCCCCCTCAGTCTTTGTTTTAGCTTTTTTGTCACCGATTTGGCCGCCGGCCAGCGCCAAGGCAGTAGACATTCTTTCGGCCTCACGAACAGAAAGGCCTTGAGCCGCAATTCTTTGCGCCAAAGCCACCTGACTTGCTCCTGGCAAAGGCAAAAGTGCACGAGCATGGCCCATATCAATGTCGCCCGCCAAAAGCATGGCTTGCACTGGTTTTGCCAGTTGGTTTAAGCGCAACAAGTTGGTTACAGCACTGCGTGATTTTCCCACCGCTTTTGCAGCTTGCTCATGCGTAAAACCAAACTCTTCAATCAGCCTTGCAAGTCCTTGGGACTCTTCTAGCGGATTCAAATCTTCGCGCTGCATATTCTCGACTAAGGCCATTGCTGCAGCAGCCTGATCATTGGCACCAGAAACTAAAACGGGCACCTCTTTTAAGCCCGCTAAAGTTGCGGCACGAAAGCGACGCTCACCCGCAATAATTTCGTATTTGCCAGGAGCAACCAAACGCACCAACAATGGCTGCATCACACCTTGCTCACGAATACTTTCAGCTAACTCTTGTAATGCCACCGCTTCCATTTTTTGACGCGGCTGATATTTACCCGCCTGCAATGCAGTCAACGGCAAACGATTAATTTCTGCTGTAGTTTCTTTCTGAGCCTTATCACCAAGCAGCGCTTCTAAGCCGCGACCCAAACCTTTTTTCTTTATTGCAACCATAATATTTTTTATTGTTCCTAGGTTTTACATTTGCTTAATGCGCTCAATCATCTCGGCACCAAAATCTAAATATGCTTTAGCGCCTCGAGATGACCTATCAAACGCTACCCCAGGAAGCCCGTAGGACGGGGCTTCTGCCAGGCGAACGTTACGGGGAATGATGCTCTTAAATACCTTGTCGCCAAAGTGCTCAAGCAATTGATCGGAAACTTGTTGCTGCAATGTCATGCGCGCATCAAACATCACGCGCAACAAACCTATGATCACCAAATCAGGATTTAAGTTGGCATGAACCTGCTTGATGGTGTTCACTAAGTCTGACAATCCTTCCAGTGCAAAATATTCACACTGCATTGGCACGATCACACCATTCGCGGCACACAATCCATTGAGCGTTAATAAAGATAGTGCGGGAGGACAGTCAATTAAAATAAAATCATAATCATTTGCAACAAGAGCGAGTGCATCTTTCAATCTTTGTTCGCGAGAATCTAAATCCACCAACTCAATTTCTGCGCCAGCTAAATCACGATTGGCTGGCAACACATCATAGCCAGAGCTCTCGCAAGGTACTGCGGATTCTTTTACTGTTGATAGGCCAATTAAGACTTGATACACGGTGCTATTCAAGTCTGCTTTTTCAACTCCAGACCCCATCGTTGCATTACCTTGTGGATCTAAGTCCACCAACAAAACGCGCTGCTGATGCCCAGCCAAACCTGCGGCCAAATTAACTGCGGTGGTAGTCTTTCCAACCCCACCTTTTTGATTAGCAATACAAAATATTTTGGCCATAATTTTTCTTAAAAAGGTCGTGCTTTAAAGGTGTGATTTTCTCACGGGGGATAAAACCAACAATCGTCTTTCCACCGCTAAGTTTGGGATCTGCAAAGGCTCATCGGCAACTAATCGCCAATCATCCATGCAAACGTCTTGCAACTCTTCATCTGCCCGCTTGGCCTTCATTGCAAACACCAAGCCATTTGGCTTGAGAAGTGGGAGGGCAAGCTCCAAAAAATGAGCAAGATTGGTAAATGCCCTAGAAATCACTGCATCAAACTGTCCCGGCTGTGATTTCGCCACCATCTCAACGCGCTCACTCAAGACTTCAATATTCTTTAAACCCAACTTGCCGCGTACATGCTGCAAGAATGCTGTCTTTTTACGGATCGCCTCAATCAGGGTTACATGCCAACCTGACTGCAAAATCGCAATGGGTATGGCTGGCAACCCACCGCCAGAGCCAAGATCTGCAATTTTGGGGTTTTCTTGGTCTAGAAATTGGCGCATGATCGGTAAAACTGTAATAGAATCAATGAGATGCAGACGAACAGAGTTTTTTTCACCCTCAATTGCAGTCAAATTGTGGACCTGATTCCAGCGACCCATTTCCTGCAAAAAGAGCTCCAAATCATCAATTTTGGCAGGACTGAGATTCAAGCCTAAATCCTCAATCCCCAAAGAAACTAAATCGTTACTCATGGGTTTCTTCTTGCGTCCTGCCTAAGCCCTTTTTCAGATGGACCAATAGCAAAGAAAGGGCTGCAGGTGTCACCCCAGAAATTCTTCCAGCCTGGCCAAGGGTTCCCGGCTTATGCAAATTGAGTTTTTGTTGTACCTCTTTCGATAAACCCAGAACCTGGGTGTAATCCAAAGACTCCGACAAAGGAAAGCTCTCGTTATGCTCTTGACGAGCAATTTCAACCGCCTGCCTATCTATATAGCCTTGATATTTAATGGAAATCTCAACCTGGTCTCTAATTTGTTGGGCCAAACCCAGGTCGTCGTCCAGCGTTCCTGGCGACCAAAGGCCTTCTGCCAAGCCCATAACCGCCTCATAAGTAATGCCAGGGCGCCTTAAAAGGTCGGCCAAACTACACTCGTGCGATAAATCTTGCCCCAAAAGCTCTGAAACGGCCTTGGCTGATACATGCTTTGGCCCAATCCAAATATCTTGCAAGCGAGTTGTTTCACGTGAAACAGCCTCTTGTTTTCTGCAAAACGTATTCCAACGGTAGTCGTCTACCAGACCAAGCTCTCGCCCAATGTTGGTTAAACGCAAATCAGCATTGTCTTCACGCAAGCTTAAGCGGTACTCGGCGCGGCTAGTAAACATACGGTATGGCTCTTGAACACCCAAAGTAATCAGGTCATCCACCAAAACGCCAATATAGGACTCACTTCGTTTGGGCAGCCAAGGCTCCTTGCCCTGTGCCGCCAAGCCAGCATTAATTCCAGCAAGCATGCCTTGAGCGGCAGCCTCCTCATAGCCCGTTGTGCCATTAATCTGGCCAGCAAAGTAGAGGCCAGCTATTGCCTTGGTCTCCAAACTATGGCGTAGATGACGTGGGTCAAAGAAATCGTATTCAATTGCATAACCAGGGCGCACAATGACGGCAGACTCCAGGCCACGAATGCTGCGCACCAAATTCCATTGAACATCAAATGGCAAGCTGGTAGAAATGCCGTTCGGGTAAAACTCATTCGTTGTTAGGCCCTCAGGCTCTAAAAAGATCTGGTGACTATTTCTGGAGGCAAAGCGGTGAATCTTGTCTTCAATAGAAGGGCAATAGCGCGGACCAACCCCCTCAATAACGCCGGTATACATTGGTGAACGATCCAGACCACCGCGAATAATGTCGTGTGTTTGCTCATTCGTATGAGAAATCCAGCAAGGGACTTGCCTTGGGTGCTGCTCTGGTCGACCCAGATAGGAGAAAACAGGTACAGGGTCTAAATCCCCCGGTTGCTCCAACATCACCGAGAAATCAATAGTTCGCCCATCAATCCGTGGCGGGGTGCCAGTCTTTAATCTTCCCTGAGGAAGCTTCAGCTCTTTTAATCTAGCCGACAATGAAACTGCTGCTGGGTCACCAGCACGGCCACCTGCATGATTATTTAAGCCAACGTGAATCTTGCCATCCAGAAAGGTGCCCGCGGTAAGCACCACTTTCTTGGCCATAAACTTCAGGCCCATTTGTGTAACTACACCCTGAACCTCATCACCCACAACCAGTAGATCATCTACGGCGGCCTGGAAAAGGGTCAGATTCTCTTGGTTTTCGAGGCGACGGCGGATCGCCGCCTTATATAAAATACGATCGCCCTGAGCACGAGTTGCACGAACAGCAGGGCCCTTGCTTGAATTGAGGATCCTAAACTGAATGCCAGCCTCATCGGTAGC
>NZ_NCJB01000229.1:0-3983 GCF_002282275.1 Polynucleobacter sp. 39-46-10
TTGCGCGATCAAACAATTCAATTTAAGCCATTGCGTGCCGCTCCAGATGACAAAGAAGTAGTGGTCAGGACTGTGGTGATTGGTCGTGGTGACCCCATACCACTCGACTATCGCCTAGAAAAAACAGCCAATGGATGGAAGGTTTATGACATGAATATCATGGGTGTTTGGTTGGTAGAGGCTTATCGCAATCAATTCGCTAATCAGATTAGCCAGAATGGTGTGGAAGGTTTGGTGAAGTTCTTGCAGGATCGCAATAAGCAGCTTGCTGCTGCAAAGCCAGCAAACTAAAAAGCTCACAAGATCAATCAAAGATAAATATCAGATGCCATTTTTATTGCCCACCTCAGTGACGCAGAATAATGTTTTGCAGTTAGAAAAGGATGGCCTGTTAAATCTTGCGACATTAAGAAATATAGATTGCATCAATCTCAAGGATTTTGACTCTACTGTGCTAACAGTGTTGTTGGCATGGCAGAAAAAATTGCAAGCCGGGGGTCAGCAGATTTCTATACAAAATGCACCGAAAAAGTTAACCGTGTTGGCTGGCGTATATGGCGTTGCTGAGTTGCTAGGTTTGTCATAGCATGCATGCAGCAATATCGATAAAGAACGTATCAAAAAATTATGGCGCCCTACAAGCGCTCGATGATGTTTCCTTATCAATAGATCAAGGTGAGTTTTTTGGCTTGCTTGGTCCCAATGGTGCTGGTAAGACAACGCTCATTTCCATTCTTGCTGGGTTAGTCACTGCTGATCGTGGCCATGCTGAAATCATGGGTGCGGATGTTCAGAGTCAGTTTCGTGATGCTCGCCGGATGCTAGGGGTTGTACCGCAAGAGTTAGTATTCGACCCCTTCTTTACTGTTAGAGAGACGCTGCAATTTCAGTCTGGCTATTTTGGCATTCGTCATAACGATGCCTGGATTGACGAGATCATGGCGAACTTGGATCTCACCAATAAGGCTGACAGCAATATGCGCTCTCTATCTGGTGGTATGAAGCGTCGAGTATTGGTTGCGCAGGCTTTGGTACACCGGCCGCCAGTGATTATTTTGGATGAACCAACAGCTGGTGTTGACGTAGAGCTACGCCAATCTCTCTGGCAATTTATTAGTCGCTTAAATCAAGATGGCCACACGATTGTCTTAACAACCCATTACCTTGAAGAGGCTGAGGCACTTTGCCAGCGCATTGCTATGCTCAAGCAAGGAAAGATTGTTGCTTTGGACACCACTGCAAATTTATTGAGTCAGTATGGCTCTGTGAAGAAAGATGGCGAGGGTAAGACGGATCTTGAAGATGTGTTTGTCAACATCATGTCGGGAGGCGCTCGATGAAATCTATTGTCAATAAGCTGCCAATCTCCTATGGCAGTGGTTTCCCAACATTGCTCCGTAAAGAAATTAAGCGTTTTTATAAAGTAGCGTTTCAGACGGTTGCGGCACCAGTGCTTACCGCTGTTCTGTATTTGATGATTTTCGGACATGTGCTGGAAGGCAAAGAGGTGTATGGTCGCTTGAACTACACCGCCTTCTTAATCCCGGGCTTAGTCATGATGAGCGTGTTGCAGAATGCATTTGCGAATACTTCTTCATCACTCATTCAATCAAAGGTAACTGGCAATCTAGTTTTTGTATTGCTAGCTCCATTTAGTCACTTAGAGTTTTATGCCGCTTATGTCTTGGCTGCAGTGTTTCGCGGAATTGTTGTTGGCTCAGGCGTACTAATAATTACGGCATGGTTTGCAATACCATCCTTTGAATACCCGCTATGGATCATGGCATTTGCTCTTTTGGGCGCTGCAATTTTGGGAAGCATGGGTTTAATTGCCGGTATCTGGGCTGATAAATACGATCAACTGGCCGCTTTCCAGAATTTCATCATCATGCCGGCAACCATGTTGTCAGGTGTGTTTTATTCCATTCATTCTTTGCCGGCAGCATGGCAAGTGGTATCGCACTTCAATCCATTCTTCTACATGATTGATGGTTTCCGTTACGGCTTCTTTGGAGTGTCAGATATATCCCCATGGAATAGTTTGGCGATTGTGACCAGCTTCTTTGTCGTAGTGTCAGCTATTGCTTTGCGTTTACTGCAAAAAGGCTACAAGCTCAGAAATTAGTTATTGATGCTTCCTTAAATTCGAATTAAAAAATTATTCAGAAATTAGAAATCAGGAGATTGTGATGTTGCCGACCCCAGAACAAATTGAAGGCTATATTCAGCAGGGCCTCGCATGTACTCATGTGAAAGTTGAGGGTGATGGACAGCATTTTTTTGCGACGATTGTGAGTCCAGAGTTTGAAGGCAAGCGTCTAATTCAGCGCCATCAGTTGGTATATGGCGCTATGGGTGACCGTATGAAAGCTGAAGTTCACGCTTTATCAATCAAAGCATTTACTCCTCAAGAGTTCGCACAAAACACTCCAACTTAAAATACGACATTAGCCTTTTACTGGAATAGATTCATGGATAAATTACGAATGGTTGGAGGCACCCCCCTAAAGGGTGAGGTGGTGATTGCGGGCGCCAAGAACGCAGCACTACCCATTTTGTGCGCTTGTTTGCTCACCGATCAACCTATCACTTTGCGTAATGTTCCCGATTTGCAAGATGTGCGGACGATGCTCAAACTCCTCCAGGAGATTGGCGTAACAGTTACTTTCCCAGATTTGAATAATCGTAATTGCGTTGTACTAAAGGCATCCATTATTAAAAGCTCTGAAGCAACCTACGAGATGGTGAAAACCATGCGTGCCTCGATTTTGGTTCTGGGTCCATTGCTTGCCAGAATGCATAGTGCCAAGGTTTCTTTACCGGGTGGTTGCGCTATTGGTGCACGTCCAGTGGATCAGCACATCAAGGGCTTAAAAGCCATGGGTGCCACCATCAAGATTAAGAGTGGATACATTCAGGCGGAAACGAAATCTGCTACTGGTCGTCTGCAAGGTGCTTCTATCTTGACTGACATGATTACCGTAACCGGTACCGAGAATTTATTGATGGCTGCTACTTTGGCGTCAGGCACAACTATTTTGGAGAATGCTGCACGAGAGCCTGAAGTAGGCGACTTGGCTGAGTTGCTCGTCAAAATGGGTGCCAAGATTACCGGTATTGGTAGCGACCGCTTAGTAATCGAGGGCGTGGAGAAGCTCCATGGTGCAGAACATGCTGTGATTGCAGATCGTATTGAGGCGGGTACATTCTTATGCGCAGTTGCGGCTGCTGGCGGTGAGGTGTTGGTCAAGCACTGTCGTCCGGATACATTGGATGCGGTGATTGTGAAACTCAAAGAGGCTGGCTTAGAAATGGAAGTGGGCCCTGATTGGATCAAAGCCTCCATGAAAAGTCGCCCCAAGGCCGTTAGCTTCCGCACTTCTGAGTACCCGGCTTTCCCGACAGATATGCAGGCTCAACTCATGGCGGTCAATGCGATTGCTGAGGGCAACGCCACGATTACTGAAACTATCTTTGAAAACCGCTTTATGCACGTTCAAGAGATGAACCGACTAGGGGCTGATATTGCAATTGAGGGTAATACTGCAATTGCGCAGGGTGTTGAGAAGTTATCTGGCGCTATCGTAATGGCTACGGATTTACGTGCTTCAGCCAGCTTGGTAATTGCAGGCTTGGCCGCCCAAGGCGAAACACAGGTAGACCGGATTTATCACCTAGATCGTGGATATGACCGTATGGAGCAAAAGTTGACCCTCTTGGGGGCCAACATTCAGCGAATCAAGTAAGCCTGATAGATAATTAGTCCATGAAGTTAACTTTAGCCCTCTCGAAGGGGCGTATCTTCGAAGAAACCGCTGAGATCTTATCTAAGATCGGTATTCGTCCGCTTGAGGATCCAGAAAAGTCGCGCAAACTCATTATTGAGACCTCCAATCCTGATGTGCGCCTGATTATTGTGCGTGCTACAGATGTGCCGACCTATGTTCAGTTTGGTGGAGCTGATTTTGGAGTTGCTGGCCTTG
>NZ_NCJB01000230.1:0-3963 GCF_002282275.1 Polynucleobacter sp. 39-46-10
AGTTGGAGCTTGATTCTTCGGCGTTTGAGCCGGGGTTTGGTGCATTTGTTGGCATAGTGAGAAAATTATAGGGTGCAAGAGCCTATAAACCAACAAAAACCCAAAGCAAGCCCTGCGACTGTGCCTGCTTCCAACACCTCCCGACGTCTGGAAATTCGCTTTCCGGAGGAGTTGCCAGTATCTGGTCAGCGTCAAATCATTAAGGATGCTTTGAGCTCTCATCAAGTGGTGATTGTCTGTGGTGAGACTGGTTCAGGCAAAACAACCCAATTACCGAAGATCTGTCTAGACCTAGGTAGGGGCACCATCAACGGCGGGCGCCTCATTGGACATACACAGCCTCGCCGTATTGCTGCAACAGCCACAGCGAAGCGTATAGCCCAAGAGCTGGGTACCCCAATCGGTCAAGACGTTGGCTATCAAGTTCGTTTTGCCGATAAGACTAGTCAGGGCGCCTCAATTAAGTTGATGACTGATGGAATCTTGCTTGCTGAGACTCAGAGGGATCCTCAACTTCGTGCCTATGACACACTCATCATTGATGAGGCTCATGAGCGCAGCCTCAATATCGACTTTCTACTGGGCTACCTTCGCCAGCTGCTACCGAAGCGCCCAGATCTCAAGTTGATCATCACCTCAGCCACGATCGATGCCAAGCGTTTTTCAGATCATTTCGCCTTAAATGGCAAGTCAGCTCCGGTGATTGAGGTCAGTGGAAGACTCTTCCCTGTAGAACAGCGTTATGAAGCTTTGGAGCCAGATGCCAAGCCAGACGGCAAGAAGGAGTCTAAAGAGGCTAAGGAGATTCCAGATGCAGTGGCGGAGGCGATTGCTAATGTCTGGCGAGAGGGCACCTCAGGTGCAGGCGATGTTTTGGTTTTCTTGCCTGGGGAGCGAGAGATTCGGGATTGCGCTGAAGCGCTACGCAAAGATCATGTCCTGCAGCAACGCTTTCATCCGGAGATATTAAGTCTGTTTGCGCGCCAGTCGGTTGCAGAGCAAGAGCGTGTGTTCAATCCCGGCAATGGTCGACGCATCATCCTCACTACCAACGTTGCCGAGACCTCATTAACAGTTCCCAATATTCGTTATGTAGTGGATAGCGGCCTGGCGCGGGTGAAGCGCTATTCCTATCGCAATAAAGTCGAGCAGTTGCAAATTGAGCCAATATCTCAGGCGGCAGCCAATCAAAGGGCAGGTCGCTGCGGTCGTGTATCTGACGGTATTTGTATTCGTCTATATAGCGAGCAAGATTATTTAAGCCGGCCCAAATTTACTGATCCAGAAATTCTCCGTAGTTCACTGGCGGCAGTGTTGCTGCGCATGAGTTCTTTGCGCTTACCCCGTATTCAAGAATTCCCATTTATTGATAAGCCCCTAGGTCGAGCTATTGCAGATGGTGTGCAGTTGCTAGATGAGTTGGGTGCCATCGTCTATGACGAGAGTTCTAGGAGTGATGACAAAGACATTAACAATAGTTTCAAGCTAACGCCTATAGGCAAGCAGTTAGCAGATCTTCCCTTGGATCCTCGTATCGGTCGTATGCTCTTAGCAGCTAAAGAGCAAAACGCACTACGTGAAGTCACCATCATTGCTTCTGCTTTAGCTACCCAAGACCCGCGCGATCGACCAATGGATCAGGCTACTGCTGCCGATCAAGCTCACCTACAGTTTGCAGATGAGCGATCAGAGTTTCTAAGCTTTGTAAAGCTATGGGATTGGTATCAGGATGCGCTGAAGCACAAACACAGTAATCGCCAATTAGAAAATCTGTGCCGCAGTAAATTCTTATCGCCTAGGCGATTGCGAGAATGGCGTGATGTACATGGGCAGTTACATACCATGCTTGGTGAAAAGGGTTGGAAAGAGAATCCCTCGGCCGCTACCTATGAACAGGTACATCTGTCTTTATTAACTGGCTTATTAGGTTACGTTGCCAAAAAAGAAGAGGATGAAAAATCTCAAGAGCGCGGTAGCAAGACCGGTGGTTACATTGGTGCTCGTGGTATTCGTCCCTTTATCTGGCCGGGTTCAACCATTGGTAAAAAGGCCGGTGCTTGGATATTAGCTGGTGAGCTCCAAGAAACCAATCGTATGTATGCCCGCACAATTGCCAAAATTGAGCCTCAGTGGGTTGAGAAGGTTGCTGCCCATCGCCTTATCAAATCTCTAAGTGAGCCTTTTTGGGATAGTCGTCAAGGTGAGGTCATGGCCTTTGAGCGTGGCACATTGTATGGACTCCCCATTTATCATGGGCGTCGAGTTCGCTATGAATCACATAATCTTGAGGATGCACGTTCAATATTTATTACGCAGGCCTTAGTCCAGGAAGAGATGTTCGGACGTATGGATACTCCAGCATTAATGAGAGAGACCGAGGCTGATGCTAAAAAGAAATATCCTGGAAGTTTTGAATTCTTCTGGCATAACCGCAGATTAATTAAAGAGATCGAGGCTCTAGAGCATCGTTCACGTCGCCCCGATGTTTTGGTGGATGATGACCTCCTGTTTGCTTTTTATGATTCACGCATTCCAAAAGATGTCCTCAGTAGAGAGGGTATGAATGCCTGGCTAAAAAAAGCATCTAGAGCGGGGGGTGACAATCAAGAGTCGCCCGATACTCTCTTGCGTTTAGCTAAGGCTGATTTAATGCGCCATGAAGCTGCCGGAATTACGGTAGATCGCTATCCTAAAAAGATGCTTGTTGGTGGCACTGAATTGAGCTTAACTTATCACTTTGAGCCTGGCAGTCCTAAGGATGGAGTCACTCTAGTTGTTCCATTGACTCTGTTAAATCAGGTAGATGGTCGTCGTTGCGAATGGCTAGTGCCAGGTATGTGCGAAGAAAAAATTCACCTGCTCCTAAAATCACTTCCCCAGAAGTTACGTCGTCACTGTATTCCGCTGCCGGAATATGCAAAGTCTTTCTTAGACCGCATGCTCGCAGAAAAACAGTTTGGTGTGGGTGACTTTTTAGATAGCCTCATTACGGATATTCGCAAAGAACGCGGTTTAGAAATTAAGCGTACAGACTTCAGACCCGAATCGCTGCCTTTGCACTCCTCGATGAACTTCCGTCTGGTGGACGAGCATGGTCGACAACTTGAGTTGGAGCGTAATTTAACTCGATTGCGTGCTGAGTACGGTGAAACTGCTCGAACTGCATTCCAGGCGATTGCCCAGCAAGCAGTTCAAGAGGAGCTGGTTTCTGATGTGTCAGTCAGCACTCCAAATGCAAGTGCAAAAACAAACCAAGCCACAACTACTGCTGCAGTAAAAAAAGTAGAGCAGAGCGGTTATCGAACTTGGGACTTTGGTGAGCTGCCTGAAACGCTGGAGATTCAAAAAGGTAATCGCACTTTATTCGGTTACCCAGCCTTAGTGGATCGTGCTGAGTCATGTGATCTTGAGGTATTTGACGATTTACTAGAAGCTAGGAAATATCATTGGCAAGGCCTTCGTAGACTATTTGCTTTGTCAAATAAGGACACGCTTAAGGCACTGCAGAAGCAGTTACCTGGAATGCGTGAGATTGGCCTACTATTTATCAATGTAGGTTCAGTGGATGATTTGATTGAGCAAATTCTCAATCTTGCCTTAGAGCGTGCATTCATGAATGATCCATTGCCGGTGAATGCGGATCAATTTGCTGAGCGCCTACAGGCAGGTAAGCCTAGACTGGCCTTAATTGCTCAAGAGATTTCAAAACATGCTTTAGCGGCTTTGCAGGCTTATGCAGATCTT
Source organism: Polynucleobacter sp. 39-46-10 (assembly GCF_002282275.1). Taxonomy (NCBI): domain Bacteria; kingdom Pseudomonadati; phylum Pseudomonadota; class Betaproteobacteria; order Burkholderiales; family Burkholderiaceae; genus Polynucleobacter; species Polynucleobacter sp. 39-46-10. The sequence continues at coordinate 3,745 of NZ_NCJB01000230.1, forward strand.
CAAAAGAAGATGGCTCAAGCCAAGGCTGTTTCAGCTGCTGCTTACACAGACATTCAAGCGCAGGTTCAGGGTTTAATATTCCCGAAATTTGTATCTGACACGCCATATAGCCAGCTAGTGCATTTCCCTCGATATCTCAAGGCAATTGCAATGCGTATTGATAAGTTGCGCGCCAACCCCAGTCGGGATGCCCAGTGTCAAAAAGACTGGGAGTCGGTT
>NZ_NCJB01000231.1:0-3952 GCF_002282275.1 Polynucleobacter sp. 39-46-10
GGGACATTGCCATGGTTAAAATTGCTGCCATTCCGGAAGAAGTCGCAATGCAAGCCTCACCACCCTCTAGTGCAGCCAATCGATCCTGGAACATGCTGACGGTAGGATTGGTAAAGCGGGAATAGATGAAGCCTTGGTCTGCATGGGCAAAACCGTCGGCGGCCAGTTCAGCGCTATCAAAGCAAAAGCTGGAAGTCAGGAACATTGCCTCTGAATGCTCTTGGTATTCAGCAGTACGGCGAGTACCGGCGCGAACCGCAAGGGTTTCAAGCGCAAGCTTTGAGAAATCAGGTTTTTTGCGGGTAGTTTTGCTCATCATACCGCTATTTTGACACCGAATTGAAGAATTGCCTCAGACAGTAACGCCTGAGGAATTCCATCGTTGTTTTTAGTCTTCGGTAGCCAAATGCAGGTGAAGTTGTGAGCGGGCAAAGTCACTGGAGTCGCGCTGACGGTCAGCTTTAGCCTCCGAGGTATTACGAGCGGCCTCCAAAGCATCCAAATAGGATTCATTGATGTCGCCGGTAATGTAGTGGCCATCAAAGCAAGATGCCTCAAAATGCTGGATATTAGGATTGATGTCCTTCACTGCCTGCTTCATATCTTCAACGCTTTGATAGATCAACTGGTCTGCGCCAATCATCTTATTGATCTCTTCATCTGTCCGACCATAGGCAACTAGCTCACTACGCGTTGGCATATCGATACCGTAGACATTCGGAAAGCGTACAGGAGGCGCAGCAGATGCAAAGATCACCTTCTTGGCACCAGACTCTCGTGCCATTTGCACAATCTCAAAAGAGGTTGTGCCACGAACAATCGAATCATCCACAATCAATACCGTTTTATCTTTGAACTCAATACGCATCGCATTGAGCTTTTGGCGTACTGACTTCTTGCGAACCGCCTGACCGGGCATGATGAAGGTGCGGCCAATATAGCGATTCTTAAAGAAACCTTCGCGATAATCTACGCCAAGGCGTTTAGCCACCTGCATTGCTGCTGGACGGCTTGAGTCAGGAATCGGCATCACAACATCAATCTCGCCTGGAATAGTTTCTTTGCGGATCTTCTCTGCGAGATAGTCACCCATACGCATACGTACGTTGTAAACAGTAACGCCATCAATCGTGGAATCTGGGCGAGCCATGTAAACGTATTCAAAAATACAAGGAGTCAGAACAGCATCAGCCACACATTGACGTGAAGAGAAATTACCATCCAAATCAATATAGATCGCTTCACCAGGATTGACGTCGCGTACAAAAGTAAAACCAAGGCCATCAAGTGCAACAGACTCGGAGGCAATCATCCACTCAGGACCCTTAGGCGTATCAATTCGGCCAATACATAAAGGACGAATACCAAATGGATCGCGGAATGCTAACAATCCATAGCCAGCGATCAAAGAAACAACGGCATAAGAACCTTTGACGCGCTTTGCTACCTGAGTAACCGCATTGAACATCGCGCTTTCATCCAGGGCAGCGCTATTCGTTTCTTTTTGAAGTTCGTCTGCTAGAACGTTTAGCAATACTTCTGTATCTGAACTGGTATTAATGTGGCGACGATCACGATAAGCCATTTCAACACGCAGGCTAGCCGCATTGGTGAGGTTACCGTTATGGGCCAAGATAATTCCATAAGGAGCGCTAACGTAAAACGGTTGCGCCTCTTCTTCACTGCTAGCAGAACCAGCGGTGGGATAGCGAACCTGACCAATACCAGCGCTACCAATCAGACTACGCATATTGCGCGTTCTAAATACATCTCGCACTAGTCCATTAGCTTTATGCATCGTGAATGAGTTGCCATTCATCGTAGCCATGCCGGCAGCATCTTGACCGCGATGTTGCAAAAGCAACAGTGCGTCATAAATGAGTTGATTAACTGGGGAGTGGGAAACTGTTCCAACGACGCCGCACATAAGCCTAGATCCCTATTGTTAATGAAGGTGTAACGGTGGGTGTAATTTTAGGCATTGCATCACCCAATTGTTTTGCCCAATCAGCTGGTAACCAGCCTTTAATTAAACTAGTCGCCATATCAATGGCTGGTCGCGTGATTGCTTTTTGCCAAGCCACGCTCTGCGGTATTGGAGTTAGGGCAGCTAATGTAGCCATCACAACAATGACAACGCCACCGCGGGCTAAGCCGAACACCAGACCAAGAAAGCGATCAGTCATACTCAAGCCGGCAGACAAAATAATTTTTTGAATCACATTGCCGATAAGACCACAAACAATCAAAGTCAGAATAAATAAAATGAGGAAGCTCACACCCAAACTCAAAAGCTCATCCATATGAAAAGTGGACAACCATTCAACAGAAAGATAACTGGTGTAGTGATAAGCGACCCAGGCAGCAATAAACCAAGATGCAAGCGCCAACACTTCTTTAAATAAGCCCCTAGAAATGCCCACTAATGCAGAGATTAATAGCACTACCAAGGTGAAGTAATCCACCGTAGTTAATTTCAGGGTGGATAAATATTCCATTAAGGCGCTCCAACCTCAACCAGTCTTGGGGATAGGCCCATGACTTTGACTTTTTTCTCAGCCGCTTCGGCTGCATCCTTGTCAGTAAAAGGTCCCGCCCTCAATACGTAAAGCTTGGTGCCATCTGCAGCAGTTTTATTGAGTACGTAATTAGGGATTTTTTGATCCTTCATCTTGGTAATCCAGCCTTTAGCGCGTTCTTCAGAAGCAAAAGCGCCAATCTGAATGACGTACTTGCCAGAACCTACTTTTTTCGGAAGCTCTTCAGTTTTTGCTTTAACAGTTGTATTTGATGCAGCAACCACCTCTTCACCAGCAGCCAATCCAATAGAGCTCACGTTAGATGCTGTAGGTGCTGTTTTGGGGCTGGCTTTGGCTTCAGATTTCGCTTCAGGAGTTGGCGCAACTACAACTTCTTTTGTTTGCGCGACTTCCTTATCTTTTGCAAGCGTTTCGACTACTGTTTCAGGCTTGGCTTTTTCGTCATTTACAGGCATTGCAGCATTAGGCGCTGGCAGGCTAGTAACAATATTCACCGCAATATCATTATTAACAGACTTGGGCTTGTTATCTAAGATGCGGGGCAAACCAACAACCGCAATCAATACCAAAACAGCCGCGCCAATCAACCGATGGCGAGCACGCTGTTGCTCTGGATCTTCGGTAAGGGCGAGCTCTTCATTTTCTTGAGCACGCTGAAAGCTGCGGGGGGCTAATTTATTGATGGTACGACGACCCCTTGCTGAACCTCGATCAAGGTCTTCAGTCTCAGGGTTTCGCTTAAAAAGCTTCGGTAAACGAATCATGGATCAATACGCCTGGTTATTTCGATATGCCATTACGCCGGCAACGGTATAGAAGGATCCGAAGATAACAATTCTATCACCCTCACGCGCCTTAGAAAGTGCTTTTTGATAGGCTGCAGCAGGATCCGGGAAGCACTCAATACCGCCATCATCGCCATTTTTAAGTGCTACACCTAGCTCCACCAGCTTCTCAGACAGTGATGAAGCGCTAGAAGCGCGTGGCGTCGGTAAATCCGTGCAAAACCAGAAGTCCACACTACTTAGTAAAGGCTTGATGACGCCGGCAATATCCTTATCCGCCATCGCACCAAAAATGGCGTAGGTATAGGGGTGATAGCCCATCTTATCTAGACCTTGCCCTAAGGTAGCTGCGGCATGCGGATTATGAGCAACGTCTAAAACTATAGTTGGCTGGCCTGGAAGTACTTGAAAACGACCCGGAAGCTCCACCAAGGCAAATCCATTTCTGATGTCTTGAGCGCTAACCGGCAAACGAAGATGCAAGGCCATCAAGGCAGCGATCACTGCAGAGGCATTGAGAATTTGATTGGCGCCACGTAAAGCGGGATAGCCAAGACCGCTAAAGCGTTTTTGACGCCCTGCCCAACCCCATTGCTGCTTATCCCCTTGAAAGTTGTAATCACGACC
>NZ_NCJB01000232.1:0-3950 GCF_002282275.1 Polynucleobacter sp. 39-46-10
TGATTTTTTATTTTTGCAATTTCAGCTGTATTTTTCAGTTTTTATATTTATGACGTGATGATATTAAACATAAATATTTATGTTTCAACACAAAAATGCTTATGTTTAGCTTGAAACTTAGCCCATCAAATGTAGAATCAAAAATATAGTTATTAAAAAATAATATTTAACACGCAAGCATCACTTGGCTAGAAGGTAGATTGCGCATGCATACCGTATTAATCGTGGATGATCAGGCTGATATCCGTCGCATGATGAACTTTACGCTTAGGGATGAATTCAGTTTGCTTGAGGCTGCGGACGGTGTTGCTGCGCTTGCATTGATACGGCAGCACAAGCCTGATGTGGTGTTGCTGGATATTATGATGCCGGGTGGTATGGATGGACTGCAAGTGTTGGAAACGATTCGGTCTGACCCTGCTTTGCAGAATATACGTGTGATTATGATTTCTGCCAGAGGTCAGGTGCAAGATTGCGAATTGGGCATCAAAAGCGGTGCTAACGCTTATTTTGTAAAACCCTTTAGTCCTGCGCAATTGTTAGCTGCGATTCATGAGCAGATAGCCGTATTAAAGAAACCATAGATTGCTGCTTCAGCACGTAAAGTGTGTGAGTGATTAAAGATTTATGCGTTGAAATGGACGATTGCAAAATGCGATGCAAATAATGCGATATATAAAATATAGTATATTTTTCATGTTGATTTTTAGCGTGCATCTTGCTGTGGCTGCCGATGCTAAGCCACCAATATTAATTGGATTAACTGCTGGTTTTGGCCTCAAAAACAGTAGAACGGCACAAGCGATTGAGAAGGGCGTATCGCTTGCCATTCATGAAATCAACGCTTCCGGCGGGGTGTTAGATGGTCGGCCACTCAAATTAATTACGCGGGATGACCGTGGCCTGCCAGCGCGTGGCCAAGATGTAGTGACTGAGCTTGCCGATAATCCCGATGTGCTGGCCGTGTTTACAGGGCGTTTTTCGCCGGTCACCATTGCAGTGGCTCCGATTGCCAATGCGCGCAAAATCTTGTTATTAGCGCCCTGGTCGGCGGCTGACTCCATTACTAAACATGCTTATCCAAACTATGTATTTCGCGTTTCACTCACTGATAGTTGGGCGCTGCACGCTATGCTGGAACATGCGCAACAGCGTGGGTTTAAAAAAATAGTTTTATTTATTCCTAACACGGCTTGGGGGCGAAGTTGTGAGCAGGCTTTGCTTCAGGCGCAGAAGCGCGATTATCAATTTAAGCATATAGCCATTAAATATAATCTGGGTGAAATAGACTTCAGACACAGAATTAAAGTTGCCAGTGACTTTGCTGCCGACGCTATTTTTATGGTATCGAATGAGGCTGAAGGTGCGCCTATTGTGCAGCAAATTGCCGAGCTACCAGCGGCAAGTCGCATGCCACTTGTTGCGCATTGGGGGGTGTTGGGTGGCGACTTTCCAAAGTTGGCTGGTGATGCGCTGCATGCAGTTGATTTTACTTTGATAACGACTTTTTCATTTGAAAACAATCGTCGCGATAAAGCCCAGCAGGTTGCGGCTGGCGTGAAGCGATTGTTTGATCAGGATGCAAAAACCATGCACGCACAGCCTGGGTTCGCGCATGCCTACGATTTAACCCACATGCTGGCGCTAGCAATTCGTGAGGCTGGTAGCGCTGAGCGCACGTCTGTGAGAGCAGCCTTAGAGCAGTTGGAAAGCTATCGTGGTTTAACGCGCGACTACCATCGCCCATTCAGCAAGTCGGACCACGAAGGGCTAGATCAGCAACAAGTGTTTATTGCGCGCTATGATCGTTTTGGCAAAGTTCGCAAAATGAGTGAGCACTAAGTGATGCGCCACGCTCAAAATTTTATGCAGCGTTTAAAAACTACTTATCTCAATTTTAGTTTACGCAGCAAAATAAGCTGGGCGCTAATCACTAGTGTATCTGTAGTATGTGGTCTGGTGATGCTGGCGTCTTACATGAATGCGTATCATCTGATTATTGATCACACCCACGAGTTGCTGAACAGTGAAGCTAAGCTCGATAAACGTGAGCTGGAAATTAAATTATCCGCTGAAATTCAATCTGCTAGCGAAGTGGCCAATAACTTCATTACCGCCAATGCTTTGGCAGACACCGAGCAAAGCCAATTATATTTAGTACCTTTCCTTAAAAACCAAAAGCACGCGTTTAAAGGCACGGCGTTATCGGTGCTTGATTACAGAGGCCGCTTGATTGCTGCCAATCTTAATCAAATAATCGATTACCAAGTGCATCCAATTTTTAGCCGTATGATGGAAACAGGCGTATTGCAAGCCTCGGTGCATCAAAATCTACATAGCGAACCAGTCCTCATGTTAGCGATACCGGTGCAATATCGCCTGTCGGGAGAGGTGGAAGGTGGGGTGGTGCTGGAAATACCGCTCAATGCTGTTTTGCAAGACAAGCTGGAAAATAATTTCCATTGGTTAGAAGACATCAACAATAAAGTTGTTGCCGGCAAAAAACCAATTCTTGATGATCTGTTGGTGTCAGCCAAGCATGAAATCAGCTTGCCTATACCTGAGATAAAGCTGGCTTACTATTTGGCACATGATCGCGAGCGTGCGTTGCAAAAAATTAACACCATGCTTATCGGTTATTTAGGCATCGCCTTGATGGCAGTGCTTGGTTTGTTGGCGTTTGCCAGATTTAGTGCGCGCTATATATCTGAGCCATTGGAATATTTATCTAAAGTAGCGCAGCAGGTCACCTCGTCAGGACGGCCTCGTTCGCATATTAATATTCAATCCAAAGATGAATATGGTGCATTGGCAAAGGCTTTTAACACCATGTTTGTGCGATTGGACGAAGTTTATCAAAGTTTAGAGGGGCGGGTAAAACTCAGAACACAGGAGCTGGAAAAAGCCAAAGCTGATGCCGAAGCTGCTAGAAATTTATTGAACGAGGCAGTCGCCAATGCGATTCATGGCTTCTGTATTTTTAATCAGGAAGACAAGCTGGTGGTGTGCAATGAAGCTTACCGGCAATTTACCCAGCTTGGCGATTACATAGAGATTGGCCGCTCTTATGAAGAGATATTAACCAAACAGGTGGAGCAGAAAGTTTTTCCTGACAGCATCGGGCGCGAACAAGCTTGGATTGCACAGCGCATGCAGCATCACCTAAAAGCCGATGCCAGCTTTGTTGAAGTCAAACGTGCCGATAACCGCTGGTTTATGGCACAAGAGGTGAGGAGTCCTAGCGGTTATCTGATTGCCAGCAGAATTGATATTACCGAGTTTAAACGTGTTACTGATGCTTTAACGCAACGTGAGCTATATTTACAAGCGACTTTGGATAATTTGCCATTTTTATTTTGGCTTAAAGATGCGCAAAGTCGTTTATTGGCAATTAATAAAGTTTATGCCGAAGCGTGTGATTTAGATCGCCCTGAGGATGCGGTTGGTAAAACCGAATTTGATCTTTGGCCGCCTGCAATTGCCGAGCGCTTACACGCAGACGATGATGAGGTGATTGCCAATATGCGCGAAAAAACTACCGAACAAATCATAGATGAAAAGTATGGCTTGAGCTGGTTAGAAATCTACAAAAAGCCAGTGATGACTGAAGATGGCAAAGTGATGGGCACGGTAGGTTTTGCGCGCGATATTACTGACCGTAAAAACGTTGAGCTTGCATTGGCCGAAGCCGAGATGCGTTGGTCTTTGGCGATGCATGGAGCTAATGACGGTGTTTGGGATTGGAACTTGCAAACCAATCAAGTGTTTTACTCCGAGCGCTGGAAAACCATGCTTGGCTTTGAGGATGAAGAAGTAGGTGACGCTGCCGACGAATGGCAACTGAGAGTGCATCCGGATGATCTGCAAAGGTCATTAGATCTCGTTCAGGCGCATCTCAAAGGCGAGACGGAGTTTTATTACAACGAACATCGTTTACGTTGCAAAGATGG
>NZ_NCJB01000233.1:0-3929 GCF_002282275.1 Polynucleobacter sp. 39-46-10
ATCGAAAATAAAATGACTGCCAAGAGGAAATTGGCAAATGGTCCAGCAGCCACAATGACAGATCGTTGCCAGAGCGGCTTTACATCAAAGGATTGAGATCGATCCTGCGCTGAAATACTTTGTTGACCATCGCGGCCATCCAATAATTTGACATAGCCGCCTAAGGGGATAGATGCTACAACCCACTCAGTACCGTTACTGGCGCGAAAAGTAAATAATGGCTTGCCAAAACCCAAGGCAAAACGAAGTACTTTGACGCCGCATAAACGGGCTGCTAAAAAATGACCGTACTCATGAAAGCTAACCAGTACACCTAAGGTGACTAAGAATGAAGCAAGAGTGATTAAAGCCTGCACAAATCGCCGATCTATCTTTTGATATTACAAATGAACTGATTCGCAGTGCGGCGCGCCAGAGCATCAGCCTCGAGAATCGTTTCTAGGGAGCTCGCCGCAACTGAAGGCAAGGTATTTAAGCAGTGCTCTACTACATTAGGAATGCTTAAGTAGGGCAAGCCATCATCCAAGAAAGCGGCCACAGCAACTTCGTTCGCAGCATTCAACACCGCAGGAGTGGTGCCTCCAGTTTTTGCCGCAGCAAAGGCCAAACTAAGACAGGGGAATTGAGCAAAATTTGGTTCGGTGAAACTGAGGCCACTCAACTGAGTCAGATTTAAAGGACCAACACCAGCCTCGATGCGTTCAGGCCAGGCAAGGCCATAGGCAATTGGGGTGCGCATATCAGGCTGACCCATTTGCGCCAGCACTGAGCCATCACGATAACGCACCATCGAGTGCACTACGCTTTGCGGATGAATCAACACCTTAATCTTTTCTAGCGGCAAACCAAACAACCAAAAAGCTTCGATAACTTCCAAGCCTTTATTCATCATCGTTGCTGAATCAACTGAAATTTTTCTACCCATCACCCAGTTTGGGTGTGCGCAAGCTTGCTCAGGAGTAATGTCCGATAAATCTGCAAGCGGCTTATCTCTGAATGGTCCGCCAGAGGCAGTTAACCAAAGCTCTTCAACACCTAAATGCGCAGATGGATTTTTTGTAAAGCAATCTGGCAAACATTGAAAGATCGCATTATGTTCACTGTCGATGGGAAGCAATTCACCGCCGCCAGCTTGCATAGCCTGCATAAATAAATTACCTGACATCACCAGCGCTTCTTTATTGGCCAACAATACCCGCTTACCTGCTTTTGCTGCAGCTAGGGCAGGAACTAAGCCAGCTGCACCCACAATCGCCGCCATAACGGTATCGCACCCTGATTCGGTGATGGCACTTACTAATGCCTCAGGCCCATAAAGAACTTGAGTCGTGATCTTTTTTGCTTGCAGGAGTTGAGTCAGTTTGGAGGCGCCCTCAGCGTCAGCCACTACTGCAATAGTTGGTTTGAACTCAATACATTGCTCAGCTAGACGCTCAATCTGTTTTGCAGCAGTCAAAGCGACCACCTTGAAGCGATCTGGATGCGCACGAATCACATCCAAAGTATTAACACCAATCGATCCCGTAGATCCGAGGATGGCAACTTGCTTAAGTGGCATCAAATCAATCCAGCTAGTAATGCAGCAATCGGCATTGTCGGGATGAGAGCATCAACCCGATCTAATACGCCACCATGGCCAGGCAACAAATGACTACTATCTTTGACTCCAGCTAAGCGCTTCAACTGAGACTCAAACAAATCACCGAAGACGCTGAACGCAGCTAACACGGTAACCATCAAGAACATCGGCACCCAACCAAATCGAATGGCCCAAGCACCAAACAAGGTATCAGCTAGAGGTAAATAGACTACGCATAAAAATGCATAAAGATAGCAAAGAACTAGGCCGCCCAGGGCTCCCTCAATCGACTTCCCTGGACTGATATTTACGGCCAACTTATGTTTACCAAAAGCCTTGCCAACAAAGTAAGCGCCGATATCGGCAACCCAAACTAAAGCCATGCTACTCAACAAAAAGACTAAGCCCAGCTCACGTAAGAAGACTAAGGCGAACCAAGTGGCCGGAAGAATGATCAAACCTAGAATGCTGTAGAAAGGTTTGAATTTTTGAAGGGAGAGGTTCATCCCTTTTGCCAAAATAAATGGTGCCAAAAAGAACCAAAACAGCACCGCCATCATGAGCAGAGAGAACTGCCATGAAATCGCCTGGGTGCCGAGTAAAAACAAAATGATGGCCAAACAAAAAGCGGCATAGAGCCATGCAGCCTTTTTTGCCTCAGGAGCGATCATGCGACTCCATTCCCAAGCAGCTACAACTAATGCGACGAGGAAAAATCCGCCCAAATAGATTGGTGGTAATAAAAATAAGATGGGCAATAGCACTGCCATCAAGATGGTGGCAGTAATGATTCGGGTTTTTAACATAAGGGAATAAGAATACTTAGACTGCGTCGCTCAAAGGCTCGGAAGCTAGCTGAGCACTCGTACGTCCAAAACGACGCTCGCGCTGACTAAACCAGTCAAACGCTTTATGTAATTCAGCCTCATCAAAATCAGGCCAAAGGATGTCCGTGAAATACAACTCGGTATACACAAGTTGCCACAATAAGAAGTTACTTACCCTTTGCTCGCCACCAGTACGAATGAACAAATCTGGTTCTGGAGCATAAGCCATGGATAAATGGGCTTGCAATAACTCCTCTGACACTTCCTCAGGCTTCAAACCAGGATTAGCAGCCAAACATTGGCGCATCGCCTGCAAAATATCCCAACGACCACCGTAGTTAGCGGCAATCGTAAAAGTGAGACTTTTGCAGCCAGCAGTTTTTTCTTCAGAGAATTGCACCATCTCCTGGATCGCAGAATCAAATCGGCTGAGATCACCAATAAGGCGTAAAGAGATATCGTTTTCAGCGAGACGAGAGACTTCGCTTTTTAATGACTTGAGAAACAACTTCATTAGAAAGCCCACCTCTTCCGGTGGGCGACGCCAATTTTCAGAGCTAAATGCAAATACAGTGAGGTATTCAACACCAAGACGGCGGCACTCTTGAACAATCTTCCGCACTGCGCCTAATCCCTCAGAGTGCCCTGCTACTCGCGGCATAAAACGCTTGCTGGCCCAGCGACCATTGCCATCCATGATGATGGCAACATGGCGAGGAATAGCGCTCACCTCTGGAACAACTAAGGTAGAGCTAGTGTGCTGGGTCATAAACCGAAGAATAAAAAAATGATCTGACGATTAAACCGTCATGATCTCTTTTTCTTTTTCAGAAACCAACTTATCAATCTCAACAACCGTGCGATCGGTCATCTTCTGAATATCATCAGTTGCACGACGCTCATCATCCTCTGAAATTTCTTTATCTTTAGTTAAGCGCTTCAGGTGCTCATTCGCATCACGGCGTAAATTGCGTACGGCGATTTTAGCGTCTTCACCCTCGTTCTTAACCACCTTAGTGAGGTCGCGACGACGCTCCTCTGTCAAAGCAGGCATTGGTACGCGAATCACTGTACCTTGGGAAGCTGGATTAAGACCTAGATCAGAATCGCGAATTGCTTTCTCAATTGCACCAACCATGGTCTTTTCAAATGGCTGAACGTTAATCGTTCTAGCATCAGCCAAACCTAAGCTAGCTACTTGACTTAGTGGCGTTGGATTACCGTAGTAATCCACTTGAATGTGCTCCAAAATTCCTGGGTTTGCACGGCCAGAACGAATCTTCGCCAAATTGGATTTCAAAGCCTCGAGAGACTTCTGCATCTTTTGATCGGTAGTGGTTTTAATTTCTGCTGCGGACATCAAGCCTCCTATTAAACGTGTACTAAAGTACCTTCAGATTCACCCTGAACCACGCGCATCAATGCGCCTGGCTTGAGAATTGAAAATACTTTGATTGGTAATTTACGATCACGACACAATGCAAAAGCAGTTGCATCCATTACTTGCAAGTTTTTGATGATGG
>NZ_NCJB01000234.1:0-3920 GCF_002282275.1 Polynucleobacter sp. 39-46-10
GTTGGCAACAATGTATCCCATGCAAACAATAAAACGAAGCGTCGCTTTTTGCCGAATTTGCAAAATCGTCGTTTCTGGGTTGAATCTGAAAACCGTTGGATTAGCTTGCGCTTAACCAATGCTGGTTTGCGCGTTATCGACAAAAACGGCATCGATGCTGTTTTGTCTGATCTCCGTGCACGTGGCGAAATTTAAGGAGCGCACAAATGGCTAAAGGCGGCAGAGAAAAAATCAAATTAGAGTCATCAGCTGGTACTGGTCACTTCTATACAACTTCAAAAAACAAGCGTACAAAGCCTGAAAAAATGGAGATCATGAAATTCGATCCAACCATTCGCAAGCACGTTGCTTACAAAGAAACTAAGCTCAAGTAATTTATCGATTCGATATTTATTTGCAGCAAATAAAAAACCCGCTAGATCAGCGGGTTTTTTATTGTCTTGATTTTTCACCAAGACAAAATTCATGTCATCGCTTAAGCGTAACGACGCAACCTTAAAGAGAAGTCACGCAGACTCGATAAACCACTATCTTCTGCGCGCTGACACCACGTATGCAATTGAGAAACCAATTGATCACCTGTAGCATTGGAGCGACTCCAGATAGCCTGCAAATCACGACGCATTTCAATCATCTTACGTAATTGAGCATTGCTTGCCATCAACTCTTCCAACTTCACTTTTTCTTCTGCAGTCAAACGAGATTCATCTTTACCCAACCAGGTACGCGCATCTTTTAAATGTGCCGCCAAGACTTGCATATGTTGGACTTCGTTACTGAAGAAAGAGCTCAAGGTTTTGCTATAGCGAGCCATGATTTCATAACGGTTAGCGATGATAGCTTCGAGTGTGCCTTGATCTGCAGGACGCAAGTCGCTTAGTACTGGCTTTGGAGAAGTCTTCTTCACTTTGGCCAAGCCAACAGCACTCATCATCTGAATGTACATCCAGCCGATATCAAACTCATACCACTTGCTAGAGAGCTTGGCACTTGTGGCAAAGGTGTGATGATTGTTATGTAGCTCTTCGCCGCCAATCAAGATGCCCCAAGGGAAAATATTTCTGGAGGCATCTTCACAGTCATAGTTGCGATAGCCCCAGTAGTGACCAATCCCATTAATAATTCCAGCAGCGGTGATTGGAATCCACAGCATCTGCACTGCCCACACAGTTAAGCCAATAGCACCAAACAAAAACACATCGATGATCAACATCAAGGCCACACCTTGCCAAGAGAACTTAGAGTAGACATTGTGCTCAAGCCAGTCATCTGGCGTGCCATGCCCAAACTTCTCTAAAGTCTCTTGATTGCGTGACTCTTGTTTATACAGCTCAGCTCCACGAGAGAGAACGGTATTGATGCCGAGAACTTGGGGGCTATGTGGGTCATCGACAGTCTCGCACTTGGCATGGTGTTTGCGATGAATAGCAGCCCATTCTTTAGTCACCATCCCAGTGGTTAGCCAGAGCCAAAACCGGAAGAAGTGGGACATGATTGGATGTAAATCTAAGGCACGGTGCGCTTGGCAACGATGCAAGAAAATAGTCACGCTAGCAATTGTGATGTGAGTGGCCACCAAAGTAAAAACAAGGATCTGCCACCACGCCCAATTTAAATAGCCATGAGATAGCCAATTAAGGAATAAATCAAAACCAGAAGCTGTGTTCAAAAGGATATCCCTAACGAGGTCTAAACCCTTATTTTAGTTCTTTAGCGACTTTCTTGGTTTTGATCTTAGTCTCTTTTTCCCCGCCTTTTTCATCGCCCTGATCAATCTTCTCAACTGGAGCAGCAGCTTTCTTTTGGAAAACAGCCCCAAAGAAGCCATCTGTACCGTGAATATGGGGCCAAAGCTGCCACCAAGGGTTATCAGGACTACATCCTAGAGGAATTTTATCCTTTGGAAACAATGGCTTAAGAACCTCGGCTGCCGGAACGACCTCAAAATTGGGGTGCTTTGCCAAGAAATCCTCTGCAATTTGCTGGTTTTCTTGAGGTAAAAGGCTGCAGGTCGCATAAACCAAGCGGCCTCCTGGCTTGAGCAAGCGACTTGCCGAAGCCAATATATTCATTTGCTTTTGATTGAGCTCCAACACCCCTTCTGGGGTCTGGCGCCATTTGAGGTCTGGGTTACGGCGCAAAGTACCCATGCCACTACAAGGGGCGTCGACTAAAACGCGATCAATCTTGCCGGCTAAGCGCTTGATCTTAGTGTCATTCTCGCTATCAATCCAGACAGGATGCACGTTAGAGAGTCCGCTACGGGCTTGCCGCGGCTTCAAATTAGCCAAGCGTCGCTCAGATGTATCCAGGGCGTACAAACGGCCTGTGGAGCGCATGATTGCCCCAATCGCTAAAGTCTTGCCGCCAGCACCTGCACAGAAGTCCACTACCATCTCACCGCGTTTGGGGGCGAGTAAGTAGGCTAATAACTGACTGCCTTCATCTTGAACCTCAAACATCCCTGCTTTAAAGCCAACAGTATTTTGCAGAGCGGGCTTACCCATAATGCGCACACCATCAGGGGCATATGGAGTTGGAATGGCTTGATAGCGACCGCCAAGGGCATTCATCTCAGCAAGCAATTGCTCACGAGTTGTCTTCATGGTGTTTGCACGTAAATCCAAAAGAGCTGGATGCATAAGTGATTTAGCTAACTCTTCGCGAGATTCTTCGCCGGGATATTTTCCAAACGCATCCCACAACCATTCCGGCAAGTTATTACGAACCAATGGATTGAGTGCTGATGGATCGACTGTCGCAAAGCGCTGCAACCACTCGTACTCGCCCGTCTTGAGCACGTGGGCTAAGTCAGCAATCGCACTCTCAGCGCGATTAGCAGAACCAAGACCACCTTCAGACAGAGCAGACAGCAAACCCAATAGGGCTAAGCGTCTGGCCTGTGATCCCTCACCACTTGAAGCAAATTGTGAGAACTCATTTTTACGACGCAAGATGGCAAAAGCACTCTCAGCAATTAAGGCGCGATCACGATTACCCAGCTGCGGTTCAGAGCGGAAATAGCGACTCACTACACGATCAGCTGGTTGGTCAAAATTGAGTAACTCAGGAAGTAGACGCTCCAAATGAATAGCATGCTGAGGTAAAGCCTTCGCATTAGAAAAGTTTTTTTGACCTTCGGGCGCAATGATGTTTCCGCTCGCATTACGACGCTCTGGGCGACGCAATGGATCCTTAGATTTAGCGGCATAACTCTTTTGTGGACCTAAGCGTGATCCAGATCTGGATCCAGACTTTGAGCCAGTACTGGCTCCGCGGGATGAACGTTCTTTACTCATAATTTTATTAATTGCGACTCCGGTGGTTGAACCTGAACTTGATTACCTTCTATTCGCAATCGTCCATCAAGGAACCATTTTACGGCCCGCGGGTAAATCTGATGCTCAGCTGCCAAAACGCGCGCCGCCAAACTATCTGCATCGTCGCCAGGAAGCACTGGAACTGAAGCTTGGCAGATGATGGGGCCTTCATCGACACCCTCGGTCACAAAGTGCACGCTGGCACCGTGTTCGGCTACGCCGGCTTCCAAAGCCCGCTCGTGGGTATGCAAACCCGGGAAGGCTGGCAACAAGGCAGGGTGGATATTGATCAGGCGACCCTCAAAATGACGAATAAAGCCCGGGGTCAGAATTCTCATAAAACCGGCTAGAACCACTAAATCAGCACCTAATTCATCGATTTTTGCGATGAGAGCAGCATCAAAGGACTCGCGTGTAGCATGTTCTTTATGCTCAATGGCAAAGGCTGGAATGCCTTGAGAGCGACCAAAATCAAGGCCCTTAGCAGCAGAGTGATTAGCGATCACCCCTGCAAAAGTGACGGGCCACTGCTCTTTTTGAGCTGTTTTGACGATAGCCTCGAAATTGGATCCGCGGCCTGAGATTAAGGTAACGATAGAT
>NZ_NCJB01000235.1:0-3918 GCF_002282275.1 Polynucleobacter sp. 39-46-10
TTCTCGCCAACTGATCCAACAACTTACAGTCAAGCAACATCACAGACAATCTATGACGATAAAGGCTTTGCGCATACTTTATCAATGTTCTACAAAAAGGTTAGCTCTCAGGACTTAACTATTACTGCAGATGCGGTTGGAACTGCTGCGGGTAGTACATTTAACTTTAGCCCTACTCAGACTATTGATCCCGATATTGCCTCTGTTGATTCATACAACAGACCCCCTGGTGAGCAATTTAATAAAATTTCTTCGACAGCAGTTGCTCTGGGAACTGGCGCAGCAAGTACGGAGTCAATTTACGAGGCAACACTCACCCCAATGAGTGGTGCGGCAAACACCGTTGGAACTGTGTATAACCTGCGTTTAAGAGACGGTACTAACCTCACTCTGACTCAAACTGTAGCCGGAACAAGTTCTATCAAAGCTGAGTACACAGTAAACGTAGATCGATTTGAAGTATTTGCGACGGTGGATGGAAATCCAGTTACGCCTAATGCAAGTATCACGCCTCCAACTCCTCCATCAAGAACTGCTGGTGCGACTGCAGTTACGGAAATAACATCAGTATTATTTCCAGATTTAGCGGCCACCAAAACATTCATAATGGCAGGACTCACGTTTACCGCTGGCTCAGCAGGCGCATCCGCGGCAGAGCTTGCAGCAGCATTTGCAAGTATTACACCCGGAGAAGATTACACAACAGTTAATTCAAATAATTCGTTAACTACCAATGCTGCAACCGTGGGAGCATTTACAAGTGGTACAGTTGCTGGCTGGTCTACTGGAACAAGATCAACTGAAACAGTTGTATTTACAAGTTCAAGCCCATATGCCTCAGTTGGCGATTTAGACAGTGCTGGTACTCGTGGAACGGATGCAACCTTTACAAAGACGCAGGGTGTAGCGGCATCAGCATCAATGGCATTTAATGCTTTAGCTGCAGGCCAGAAATTGACGATGGCAGGATTAACATTTACTGCTGGAGCATCAGGGGCTACAGCAGCACAAGTTGCTGCCGCATTTGCTAGCATTACTGCAGGCCAAGCATATACAACGGTTAATACCAATAATTCATTAACCGGTGATTCTACGGGCGGTGTTTTTACTTCGGGTGCCGCTGCTGAATGGTCTACCGGAACAGCTTCAACAGCCACTGTAGTCTTTACCTGTACAGCTGGAAAATCTGGAGTCACTGGCTTAACTAGTGTTTTAGATCCAGTTGTCGGTGGCATTGCTGATGCGAGCGTATTGATTGAAGGTTCACCAGTAGCTGAACAACAATCGATTGGTGTAATGGGTTTCATTGCCGGTAAAAATATTGACTCCTTATCACGTGATTCATTTGGCAACCCTCAGTTTGCAACACGATTTAATATTGATGCATCACGTGGCGAAGGATCGGAGTACGCTCAGACGCTAAATGGTGGTGGTATTCAGTTAACCATTGAAGCTAATGGAAGCACGGCGTACTCATCTGCAGCGCAAACTTACACCAATACACAAGATGGTTCAGCAACATCGCAGTTAGCTTCCTATAACGTAGATTCCAGCGGTAAGCTAGTGGCTCAGTATGACAATGGAAGCTCAGTTGTTAAGGGCCAGTTGATCTTGGCTTACTTTAATAATCTTGAGGGATTGATTCCGAACGGCAATAATACTTATGAAGCTTCTTCAGCTTCAGGTGAGCCGCTATTGAGCTTCCCAGGCGACGGTACTTTGGGTGCGATTCGCTCTAAAGCAGTTGAGCAATCTAACGTTGACCTCACAGAAGAATTGGTGAAATTGATGGTCTTGCAGCGTCAATACTCTGCTGTATCACAAGCAACTAAAGTGATGGCTGCTACCTTGATTGATGATGCTATCAACATCGGCCGTTAATAGAAAGTAATCGGCCAATCTCATGATCAATCGCTACGCATACACCTCCATGACTGGAGCAACTGCTTCTACACAGCAGTTGGCGGTGACTTCGAACAACTTGGCAAATTCATTAACGCCAGGTTTTCGAGAGGTGATTAGTGCATTCCGCGCGGTGCCGCTAAAGGGTGATGGTGTTCCTTTCACAGGCAACGGCGCTGATACGCGAGTATTTTCGGTTGAGACAACACCAGGTAGCAATTTCACACAAGGCCAATTGCAAACGACTGGAAACGCTTTGGACGTGGCAATTAAGGGCGATGGTATGTTTACAGTCCGTCGTCCAGATGGTCAAGAGGCCTATACCAGAGCTGGTAAGTTCATGGTCAATGAGACGGGTATGTTGATGATTGGTAAAGATATACCGGTAGTAGGTGCTGGTGGAACCATCACGATTCCGATTGGAGCAACAGTTCAAATTGCTGAAGATGGTGCTGTATATACCCAGTTGCCTGGTACGCAGTTCTTGAATCAAGCTGGGAAGCTCAAACTCGTTAATCCAAATACTAACGACCTGGTTCGTGCAGCTGATGGATTATTTGATCTACCTGGCCAACAGGCCGCAGCAGATCCATTAGTTAGGGTTGTGCAGGGCGCATTCGAAATGAGTAATAACAATCCGACTTTGGCAATGGTGCAAATGATTGATCAGAGTCGACTGTTTGATTTAAATAGTCGTTCAATTACCTTCGCAGATCAAAACGCAAGATCAGCAACTACCTTGCTATCGCTTTCAAGAGCTTAATCAACATTAAATAACAAGAGAAAAAAACAATGTTACGTTCCTTATGGATAGCAAAAACAGGTATGGACTCCCAGCAGTTCAACCTGGACGTTATTACCAATAACCTAGCAAACTCATCGACCACCGCTTTTAAGCGTGTACAGCCGATGTTTCAAGATTTGCTCTATACAACATTGCGCTCTGCAGGTTCCGCAGCAAATGCACAAAACCTCTTGCCAACTGGTCTGCAGATCGGTGCTGGAGCTGCAGTTACATCAACAGAGCGAAATAATATTCAAGGTGGACTGATTCAAACCGGGAACCAACTAGATGTAGCGATTCAAGGAAATGGCTATTTCCAAATCCAGTTGGCGGATGGTACCTTGGCCTACACCCGAAACGGTCAGTTTAGTAAGAGTGCAACTGGTCAGATTGTGACGATGCAGGGTAACGTGGTTGCGGGCGGTGGAGTCATACCAGCTAATGCAACATCAATCACCATTAACCAAGCTGGTTTGGTTCAGTACACATTGCAGGGTAATACCAATGCGATTCAGGCTGGTCAGCTGACAATGGCTAACTTTATTAACCCAGCTGGCTTGCAAGCCTTAGGTGGTGGTAACTTTATTCCTACACCTGCATCGGGCACCGCACAAAATAATATTGCTGGATCAAATGGTATGGGCACAACAAACCAATACTATATCGAGCAATCGAACGTAAACGTTGCCGAAGAATTGGTAAATTTGATCGCGGCACAACGCGCATATGAAATCAATACACGTGCAGTAACGGCGTCTGATCAGATTTTGCAGCGCGTAAGCAATATGGGTCAGTAATGATGAAATTATTTAGAGCCTATCGCGGACTTTCAGTGTCAGTGCTGAGCGCCATTATTTTGGGAGGTTGTGCCAGTGCCGATCGTCCATCACTGCTGACAACACCATCTTCTGCAAGACCAAGACCAATTCAAGAAACCTCAGCAAATATGGGGAGCTTGTATCCAGCAAACTCTGGTGGGCCTTATGTGAATGCGGTAAGCCATCGCCCTCTATTTGAAGATCGTCGTGCGCGTAATGTGGGCGACACGCTGACTGTTGTATTAAACGAGACAACCAGTGCAGCAAAGAATTCTGGAATGTCTGCTGCACGTAAAGCAAATGCAAGTTCGGAGTTTGGAAACACTAGCACAACCCCATTTGGTCCCTACACAAGTATTGCTAATATCGCCAACTTTGGAGGTGCCGGAGACATTAAGAGTGAAGGTACTGGCG
>NZ_NCJB01000236.1:0-3876 GCF_002282275.1 Polynucleobacter sp. 39-46-10
GGCGATGGCAAGATTTTTGTCTCACCAGTTGAACACGTCATTCGCATTCGTACCGGTGAAACCGGTGCGTCAGCACTTTAAAGAGAGGTTCAAAATGTTTGCTCGAATGAAACAACTTCTTGCTGGAACCGCTGTAGCCTTGGCTATTGGCGCATCTGGCGTAATGGTAAGTTCAGTTGCTTATGCGGCTCCTGATGAGCCTGTGGCGGCAGCTGCTGCCAGTGTTGCAGGTGCAGCGAGTGCTGTGGCGGCTACTGTTGATAAGGCTGATACAGCCTGGATGATGGTCAGCACCATCTTAGTTATTCTGATGGTGTTACCAGGCTTGGCGCTTTTCTATGGCGGCTTAGTCAGAAGTAAAAATATGTTGTCAGTCTTGATGCAAGTAATGACAGTATTTTCCTTAATGGTTGTACTGTGGGTTGTCTATGGCTACTCATTAGCATTTGGTGCAGAGGGCTTGATTATTGGTGACTTTAGTAAAGTTTTCTTGTCGGGCGTCACAACTGCCTCACAAGCTGACACTTTTACACCAACATCAAAGATTCCAGAGTTTATCTTTATTGCATTCCAGGCAACATTTGCTGGTATCACTGCATGCTTGATCGTGGGATCATTTGCTGAACGTGTGAAGTTTGCTGCTGTGTTGCTCTTTTGCGCGCTGTGGCTAACTTTCTGCTATCTGCCGATTGCACATATGGTTTGGGGTGCTGGCGGTTACTTGCTCAGTAAGGGCGCACTAGATTTTGCTGGCGGTACTGTTGTACATATTAACGCTGGTATTGCTGGCTTGGTAGGTGCATACATGATTGGTAAGCGCTTGGGTTATGGCAAAGATGCAATGACTCCTCATAGCCTAACTCTCACAATGGTTGGTGCTGCATTACTGTGGGTGGGTTGGTTTGGATTTAACGCAGGCTCAAACCTAGAGGCTAATGAAGGTGTTGCATTGCCATTCATTAACACCTTGCTTGCACCTGCTGCTGCAGTATTGGCATGGAACTTGGGTGAAACTTTGTTCAAAGGTAAAGCCTCAATGTTGGGCGCTGCTTCTGGTGCGGTAGCTGGTTTAGTTGGTATTACTCCAGCTTGCGGTACTGTGGGACCAATGGGCGCAATTGCTATCGGTTTTATCTCTGGTCTAGTTTGCTTGTGGGCTGTGAGTGGTCTGAAAAGAATGCTTGGCGCAGATGACACCCTCGACGTATTTGGTATCCATGGTGTTGGCGGTATCGTCGGTGCGATCTTGACTGGTGTATTTACTGCACCTAGTCTAGGTGGTACTGGCGGAGCTGCTCCTGCTGACTTCTCAATTATTAGTCAGACTATCATTCAGGCTGAAGGCGTCATCATCACCATTATCTGGTGTGCAGTGGTTTCAGTAATAGCATACAAAGTGGTGGATATGGTGGTTGGTCTACGTGTGCCTGAAGATCAAGAGCGTGAAGGCTTGGATGTCACTTCTCATGGGGAAACAGCGTATTCAAACTAGTTGACTAAATTAGGGGTGCTAAATGGCCCCTAAAGGTAAATTTCAGTCAATTTAGTGGGTAAAGAGGGCGGTATCTTCGGATACCGCCCTTTGTGTTTTAAAAATCTTACAATAGTGTCATGGTTCCACATCTCATCACTGCCCTTAGCGGCTCTCTTCTTGATCTAGAGTCGAAGGTATTAGAAGCAACTCCAACTATTGAGCGCTGGTTCAGGCTTGAATGGCAGGAGCACACTCCACCGTTTTACTGCTCAGTTGACTTGCGTAATGCTGGTTTTAAGCTTGCGCCAGTGGATACGAACCTTTTTCCAGGTGGGTTTAATAACCTCTCACCTCAGATGTTGCCTTTGGCAGTTCAGGCAGCGATGGCAGCAATTGAAAAGATTTGTCCGGAAGCTAAAAATTTACTGTTGATACCTGAGCGACACACTCGCAATACTTTCTATTTGCAAAATATCGCACGCCTATCTTCGATCTTGCGCCAAGCAGGCCTTAATGTTCGCTTGGGCACTTTGTCTGATGAAATTAAAAAACCAACTTGGATTGATTTGCCTGATGGCAATCGTCTCTTGATGGAGCCTTTGTCTCGCTTAGGTTTAAAGAAGCAGCGTTTAGGTTTAAAAGACTTTGATCCCTGTTCAATTTTGCTGAACAACGATTTATCAGCGGGTATTCCTCCGATCCTAGAAAACCTCCATGAGCAATATCTCTTGCCAGGCTTGCATGCTGGTTGGCATGTCCGTCGCAAGTCAAATCACTTTGCAGCCTACGATGAGGTTGCTAAGAAATTTGCGAAGGTAGTGGATATTGATCCATGGATGATTAACCCTTACTTTGCTAGTTGCTCTAACGTGAACTTTCATGAGCGTAAGGGCGAAGAAGAATTGCAAGCTGCTGTTGAGAAAGTCCTCAAGAAAACTGCTAAGAAATATCGAGAGTACGGCATCAAGGAAAAACCTTACGTCGTTGTCAAAGCAGATGCTGGTACATACGGCATGGGTGTCATGGTGGTAAACGATCCTGCACAACTCAAAGATCTGAATCGCAAAGACCGCAACAAGATGAGTGTTGTTAAAGAAGGTCTTGAAGTTAGTGATGTCTTAATTCAGGAGGGTGTATATACCTTCGAGAAAGTGAATGAAGCAGTTGCAGAGCCAGTGGTATATATGATTGACCGCTATGTGATTGGTGGCTTCTATCGTGTGCATACCGACCGTGGCCCTGATGAGAATCTAAACGCACCAGGCATGCATTTTGTACCGTTAGCATTCGAGCAAAACTCCATGCCAGATCTGGGTGCCAAGCCTGGTAGTGCGCCGCCCAATCGTTTTTATCTGTATGGAGTCGTTGCACGTTTGGCTTTGTTAGCCGCTTCTTTAGAGTTGGAGCGTTCCGATCCTAATGCTGAAGCTGCCTAACTGTATCTGAATGCTCGGACATAAGATGAACCTTCTTTTCATTGCCGATCCACTGGAATCATTGAAGGTTAGCAAGGATTCCACTTTGGCAATGATGCGCGTTGCGCAAGAAGCTGGTCATAAACTTTGGTTTTGCCAAAGTCGTAACATCCTGTGGAGGAACGATTTTGTAGTGGCTGATTGTCAGTCGCTCGCCATTAAGCCAAGTGGCACAACATGGTTTGAGTTAGGCCCCGTAGAGGATCGCCCATTAAATACCTTTAACGCAGTCATGATGCGTACTGATCCGCCATTTGATATCGAGTATCTCAATACCACTTGGTTGTTATCTGCTGCGGTTCGACAGGGTGCAAAAGTATTTAATAATCCAACGGCTATTCGTGATCATTCTGAAAAGATATCTATCACGGAGTTTCCGGAACTTATTCCCCCAACTTTAATCACACGTGAACTGAGTGCGATTGAAGTATTTCATCAAGAGCATCAAGATATTGTCATTAAGCCCTTGGATGGTATGGGTGGAATGGGTGTGTTTCGTGTAGGGCCAGATGGTTTAAATCTTGCCAGTATTGTGGAGACACTGGGTGAGAATGGTGCACGTACTCTAATGGTGCAAAGATTCTTGCCTGAGATAGCTCAAGGCGATAAACGCGTGTTGCTCATCGGTGGCGAGGTAGTGCCGTTTGCGCTGGCTCGCATACCTCAGGGAAGTGAAATTCGAGGTAATTTAGCTGCTGGTGGCAAAGGGGTTGCTATGCCGCTAACAGATGCAGAGAGGAAGGTTGCAGAACGTCTCGCCCCAATTTTGAATGCCCGGGGTTTGTTCTTGGTAGGATTAGATTTAATTGGCGCTTACGTCACAGAAATCAATGTGACTAGCCCAACCTGTTTTGTAGAGATTACTGAGCAAAGCAGATTTGATGTTCCGAAATTTTGGTTAACAGCGCTTGAAAAGGCATTGGCATA